>CALAZS010000129.1 GCA_937926265.1 uncultured Gammaproteobacteria bacterium | reverse complement strand
AGATACCCTGATATCCCTGAGTACATGGGTACTAACCCACCTAACATGGGTCTTGGTATCAAAAGTGAACCCCCACGCCATTATTAATTAATTAACAAAAGTAAGGAGAAACGAAATGCCAACTTTTGTATATATGACTCGCTGTGACGGCTGTGGCCATTGCGTTGATATCTGCCCATCAGACATCATGCACATTGACCCAACTTACCGTCGTGCATATAACATTGAACCTAACATGTGCTGGGAATGCTACTCATGCGTTAAAGCCTGCCCACACCACGCAATTGACGTACGTGGCTATGCGGACTTCGCTCCCCTGGGTCACTCAGTTCGTGTAATTCGTGATGAAGAAAAAGGTGTTATCGCCTGGCGCATCAAATCACGTAACGGTGAAACTGACCTGAACCTGCTTGCTCCAATTACAACCAAGCCTTGGAGAGAGCATATTCCTCAATTGGCCGACGTACCTGCACCTTCTAAAGAGCAGCGTGATAGCCAGTTACTGTTCAACGAACCAAAATACATTCGTCTCGACGATGGTGACATCCACACTCTCGAGTCCAATGGTCTGGAAATGAAAGAGGGAGTGTACTACTAATGGCTTACAAAACTGTTGTAGAAGATAATATTGATATCCTGGTTGCAGGTGCCGGTCTTGGTGGCACTGGTGCAGCTTGGGAAGCCCGTTACTGGGGTCAGGACAAAAAGATCGTAATTGCTGAAAAAGCGAACATCGATCGTTCTGGTGCTGTAGCCCAGGGTCTTTATGCGATCAACTGTTATATGGGTACTCGCTTCGGTGAGAACAACCCTGAAGATCACGTTCGCTACGCTCGTATCGACTTGATGGGTATGGTTCGCGAAGACCTGCTGTTTGATATGGCTCGTCACGTTGACTCTGCTGTGCATCAGTTTGAAGAGTGGGGCATGCCTATCATGCGTAACCCGAAAACAGGTTCATACCTGCGTGAAGGTCGCTGGCAGATCATGATCCACGGTGAATCATACAAGCCATTGGTTGCTGCGGCGGCTAAGAAATCGGCTGACAAGGTTTACAACCGTATTTGTGTTACCCACCTGTTAATGGATGATTCCAAAGAAAACCGTGTTGCCGGTGCAGTTGGTTTCAACGTTCGTACTGGTGATTACCACGTCTTTAAATCCAAAACCGTTATTGTTGGTGCCGGTGGTGCTTCTAACATCTTCAAGCCACGTTCAGTTGGTGAAGGTGCTGGTCGTGTTTGGTACGCTCCTTGGTCTTCCGGTTCTGCTTACGGTCTGATGATTCAGGCTGGTGCCAAAATGACCCAGATGGAAAACCGTATCGTACTGGCCCGTTTCAAAGATGGTTACGGTCCTGTCGGTGCTTACTTCCTGCATTTGAAAACCTACACCCAGAACTGTGATGGTGAAGAGTATGAATCCAAGTGGTTCCCTGCTCTTGAGAAAATGGTTGGTAAAGCCTACCTGGATACTGAAGCTTCACACGTATCTCACCGTCCTATCCCAACGTGTCTGCGTAACCACGCATTTATCAATGAGGTAGCTTCTGGTAAAGGCCCGATCCACATGGTTACCATGGAAGCTTTCCAGGATCCGCATCTTGAAGAGATCGGATGGCACAACTTCCTGGGTATGACTGTTGGCCAGGCTGTATTGTGGGCTGCTACAGATGTTAACCCAAAATATGAAAACCCGGAATTGACCACCTCTGAACCATACGTAATGGGTTCTCATGCTACAGGTTGTGGTGCATGGTGCTCAGGTCCTGAAGATATTTCTCCAGATGAATACTTCTGGGGCTACAATCGTATGACGACTGTTGAAGGTCTGTTCGGTGCTGGTGATGCTGTTGGTGGTACTCCACACGCTTTCTCTTCTGGTTCATTCACAGAAGGTCGTTTAGCAGCTAAAGCAGCATGTAAATACATCGATGACGGTAAAGCTGAAGGTATCCGTGTTTCTCAGGAACAGATTGATCGCCGTAAGGAAGAAATCTACAAACCTATGGAACACTACAAGATTTACCGTAACGATATTGTTGCTGGTAGTGTTAACCCTAATTACATTAACCCACGTCAAGGTCTTGATCGTTTGCAGAAACTGATGGACGAGTACGCTGGCGGTGTAACAGTTAACTACATGACCAACGAAAAACTTCTTCACATTGGTCTTAAGAAACTGAAGACTCTTGAAGAAGATCTGGACAAAATTGCAGCTGAAAACATCCATGAACTGTTACGTGCATGGGAACTGAAGCATCGTACGCTTGCTTCTGAGTCTGTTATGCAGCACACCTTGTTCCGTAAAGAGACGCGTTGGCCTGGTTACTACTACCGTGGTGATGCCATGAAACTGAATGATGATGAATGGCATGTACTTACAGTCTCACGTCGTGATCCAAAAACTGGTGAATACACTATGGAGAAAGCTCCTTTGTATCACCTGGTTGGAGATATCGAAGATAAAGCATTGGCTGAGCTGAAATCTAAAGAAACTGCTTAATCAATGTTCCAAGTCAAATAGTTGCCCTCGGGCAACTATTTGGATTAAAAGAGGTCAATGTTAATATTGACCTCTTTTTGTTTGCGCTGGAAATTGCTGCAAAGTTTCCAGCATTTCCTGCATCCTTTTGGGTCATGTGTAAGTGTTACAAAAATAGGTATGAGTCAGTCGATTCAAATTCCTTCGTAAAGAGAGTTTCGTATGAATATTATTGATAAGACAGATGAAGAGTTGATGGAAATAGGGATTCCTTGGTGGGAAGAACTGATCAAGTTTTCCAACAAGGGACAATATGGCAAGTTTATTAAAAACTTTTCTTATGATTTGCTTATTGGTCTGAATGAAGTTGAGCTCGGTAAACAGTTTTCCCGCAGTGAACTTACTCGCAGTCTTTCTTCAGAATATGATTTTCTCGGTTTTATCCGACGTGGAGAACATGTGACTTTCCTGTTCAGGGTTACCAGTACCAAGAAACCTGGTGAATGGTTGGGTAGAATGGTCCTGGGTTATGACAAAGAAGGCCAGGTTAAGATTTTCGGTGCCTCGGTATTTTAATTCTTTAATACCAGTTTTTTAAGCGAACCTCAGTACAAGTAATTAGCTATGAAACAAACTATTCAAAACAATAAATTCGTCGAGTTGAACTACAAGGTTCTCGATGAAAAAACCGGCCAGATTCTTTCAACTGTGGAGTTTCCGCTAAGTTATGTGCACGGTGCTGACCAGGTTTTGGCAACCCAGGTAACAGCTGAGCTTGAAGGACGTGCTGAAGGTGAAGTGATCGAAATTCCAATTGATGGTAACCAGATCTATGGTCCTAGAGATGAAAATCTTGTTTTCACTGATCTTATTGAAAATGTGCCGGAAGAATACCGTGAAGTTGGCATGAAGATTCTGATGGAAAGTGAAAAGGGTGACTCAAAAGAATTTATCGTAACCAGAATGGATGATAAAACTTTAACAGTCGATGGTAATAACCCGTTATGTGGTAGAGACCTTATTTTTAAACTGGAAATCCTGAAAGTCAGAGATGCTACCGATGCAGAAATTGAAGCTGGTACCCGGGTTGTAAACGGGCCGGATATCGATATTGATCCAGATCGAATAGTACCTATTTAAGATTAATTGTTTATTTCTTATATATCTCCTGACCTGCTCCCCAGGTCGAAAACACTGCTGACCTGATCTCATAAAAAAACTTGTAGATAAAAATTTCTATTGAATACATTGGTTTTTTAGGCGTGAAAGTGTTTTTTCATGGCACTCATGGTGACGTCATATAAATACGAGTTTTCGCCGCAGTGAATGATTTCGTCATCGTTTCCACGAAACGCCAGGTAAGGTTTCGCTTCAACACCATCAGCTTCAATCTGAGTCGTATCATCAATAATACTGGCAAGGCTGAAAACTACGCTGGCAGTAGCATCTTCCAGTTGCTGTCCTTCCAGGCCATTTTCTATCAGTTTGACTTTTGTAGTCTGAACAATTTCATTAATCAGAATTCTCTGTAATTCATCAAATTTATCTAGATCTAGTTTAAGTTCCATTTCAATACCCTGTTTGACCCCCTGCCAATTTGACACCCTATTGGAAATACCAATCGGAAATAAAAGGCAGATTGTTAAAAATTTAGATTTCGGATTTTATCATAGACATGCCATAAAATAGTTGTGCTTTAGCTGGTCTTTTATAGCATTAATTTTGATTCGGAAAACTTAGCATTATTTTACTAATGTTATTGTTGATGAGAAAAATGTTAATGTCTTCAATTATTGTTCTGGAAATTTTAAGTTTGGAAATATGAGTTCACTTGCTATAGAAATGTCGGCTATATCCAATTTGGCGTTGGATATTATGAAACGTGTTATCGATGAGAATGAAAAGTCTCAGAAGATCAACGATGAGGAGTTAGGTCCTTTGGCACTGGCTTCAGCCTTGTCAGATTTTTTTGAACTTGCTTCCGGGCTTGAAAGTCAGGACCAGCAACTGGAGTCCGAAGATATTTCTGAAGTAGCGCATTATGCAATGGATTTGATTGACAGGCTTGAATCTCAGCTTTGGTACCTGGATATTCATGATCTTAGAGACAATCTTTCGCGCCTGTTTGTAAGTCTTGCCGTGTGGTTTGTGCAAAGAAATGCGGTCATGGACAATTTGCAGGGGGCAGCAAACAGTTTTGCGATTCTGGTTAATGGCGAAAATAACCCGGATGAGCTGGCAACTATGAGCAGGTTAATGGATGAGGTGCTGGAAGCGGCTTCAGATGAAATGAAAATTGATGAAGATCGCAGTGACCCATGGCGTCCCTGGCGTGTCCTGAACCTTAATTCCGGTGTTGCAGCGACACGCGCACTGGATTCTGAGCTTATGAGGACTATTTTTGAGAAAATGGAACGCCGTCTACCTTACGACCTGCCAGGTTTTTTTGCAGATGGTAAAAGACAGATGGATACCCAGGAAGTACCTCAGGAAGTTCGGGATGTGATGACGATGTTCGCAGAAAAGTGGCCTGCCAAGCCGCCACATTAATAACCGGTGGCGGGGCCATCCGTCATTAAAATACCAACATAGGGGGCATAGGTTAAAACTGCACCCTGGCCGGGTCCAAGACCATTAAAAGCTGTAACCACCTTAGTGCGATGACTGCTGTTATCTGGTTCTTCTTTAAGCGCTTCCAATGCAGTAATTAAAGGTTGGATCTCATTGGTGCCGATGTATTCGTTCAGCATTCTGATTGAGTCTTCAAGGTCATCAATTCTTACCGGTTTCTGTTTTCGAGGCTGGCCTAATCCATGAACTCCAAATTCAGGATCATCAAATTCAGGTGGTTCCTCAAAGACATTGCCTTCGAGTGCCCCGGTCGCATATGTTTTACCAGGCTTAATCCCGGCAAAAGCGTTGTATTCTTCCTGGATTCTTTGTTTGAGAATGTTAACGAACTGGTTGAACTCTTCAGTATTGGGTTTGGCAATAAAAAGTGAAAGCAGTGGTTCATTGTTTACCCTGCTGGTGAATTCCAACAGGGATTTGTTAATCAGCGGTTCAGGATTTAACACGGTCAGCATGACGGTCAGAGTTTCTTCCTTTCTGAGCCGGGGCTTCATGCGAACGTTGACAACATCATCAACTATTTCAAATTCCTGTGTACCCTTGAAAATGTGTTTTTGAAGAAGTTTGGTTTCCATAGTGAATCCAGTATGCATATATTGAATCTATTATAATTTGTCTTTACCAAAATAACTTCCCTACTAATATAAAGACAAAAGTATATTTAGCTTAGGTGTCAAAACCTGTTTCTTAGAAAACCAAAAAGCTTTTCAATTTTAATCCCGGTTTTACTTCCTGTTCTACCTCCTGTTCTACCTTGGCGCTGTTTCGGCTTTCCACAAAAAACGGCTATTCGCTGTCTTCGCTCTGTCATCCAGTCCTGTTTGTACTTGTCATTTCCCGTCAGGAAATCAATTTCTTTAACCTTATCAACCTCAATAACATATTCCATAAGGTAATGAATCAAAATTGAACCGGGTGAATATTGCTTCCAGGTCTCGTTGTAAGCCAGTTTGAAAATACTCGCATTTTTATGAACAACAAACCAGAATTGGGCAGCTGCCGGTTTATTATCAATATACAGAATGGCAAGCCTCAACCAGCCCTGCCTGGCAAGAGTGTGGGTCAGGCCTTTGATGAACGCATCATAGAGTTCTTTGGCTTTCCAGCTGGACTGGTAAACAAGCCTGAAGTCTTGCAGCGCCTGATCAATATTCTGGTCAATATAAAGGCGAATTTCGTAGCCATGTTCACGCTGCAGTTTTCGCTGCTTGCGGCCAATAGTGTTTCTGATTCTGGCGGGACGCTCTGACATGTAATCCTGGAAAGACTGTCCATTTACATAGTGTGTCCAGTTGTAAAAACGAAAATTTTGATGACATTCAAACCCTGATGCCTGCATGAAGGGTTGCAGTTTTTGCAGGTTGGTATCATTTTCTGCAACAGGGCTGAATTGAAATGTATCTGTTGGTAATTGGCTTAAACCTTTGACAAGGCATTGAATGGCTTTGTCCTGAATATCTTCCGCGAGTAATGCGGTATACAGTGAGGAGTATAAATGTATTAAGGGGGCCAGCTGTCCATCAGGATTTTTAACTAATGGAATGATGGCAAGCACCTGATCATTTTCAACGACGCAGGCAAGAAGCATTGCCCGGTTTTCGCCAAGTACGGTATTTGACAGGTTTTCAAACCATGGACGGGAGAAGAAGATGCTTTCTCTGCTTGCCTGTTCAAAAAGACTGTTTGCGCTTGCGGGTAATTCTGCCCAGTCAGAATAACAGACAAAATCCATGTGCCCAGATCAGTTAATAATATTAATTGGGCTTATTACCACCTTCTCCCGAGCTGCTTTGCATATCGATCATTTCAGATACTTCGAGTGCGCCATTGATTTCAAGGAAAGGACAGCTTTGTGCAGCAGCAAGTGCCTCATTCATGGAATTCATTTGGATGATGCTCATGCCTGACATGGTCGAGATACTGCCCGGCGAGGTGGTGCCGTCAGGTTGAACCGTATGGGTGTCCTTGCAGGGAATTGCCGGGCTGATAACTGCGCTGCCAAGAGATCTCAGCCAATCCTGGTATTTTTCAAAGTGTTTCTGACCTTCTTCAGGATTTGAAGGGTATTCGCCTCCGATATAAACAAATATAAACTGTGGCATGATTAGTTTTCCTATTCTGATTGTGCCTCTAAATGATTGATTTTAACGGAAAATAAATTATTTATCAGGAATAAAAGTGGTATAAGTTTTATTGATTGTGTTAGAAAATTAGCAATGTCTAATTCGTCTGGTTTCGTCAAAAAAACTCCTATATAATCGCGTCTCCAAATTTAAATTTAAGGTGTTGTGATAGTTTTTAGCTGCATTATCTTGTAGTGGCAATCACAACTTCTAAGTGAAAGGTGATTTATGAGCGAACAACCAAAATCCAGGCCTCAAGTTCCAGAAGGCAAATCCCGTTTTTTGACAACTCGTCAGAAAGAACCTAATGAAAAAGGTTATGTAGGCTACGATACTATCTGGGAATCTTTCCAGAAAGAAGCTGAGTACAAAACTCCAAAGCGCCCTTAAGCCTTTACCATAAGCTTTTAAAAGCCGTACGACCGACTGGTCGTGCGGCCTTTTCAGTTAAACTGTCCCTGTTTTACTGAACTGATCTTTTTCATATCTCTTTAATCTAGCATTCATTTTTCATTTATCAATTCCATTAAATTCCCATGACAACTGAAGCACCACCTTTGGCAGAAGGCGAAGAGTGTCGCTTTTGCATAAGAAAGCCAAGTCGCCGGGTTATGCTGGAAGGTAAGTACGGTTTTGCCGCTTACGATAAACATCCCGCAAGTGAAGGCCATTTTCTGGTCATTCCTTATCGTCACTTCTTTGACTATTTCGATATTACTGATGAAGAGCGTGAAGAACTCTGGTCATTGGTCGCAGAGGGTAAAAAAATGGTCGATGAAAAGTTTAATCCCGATGGCTATAACGTCGGAATTAATGTTGGCAGGTGGGCAGGACAATCAATTCCTCATCTGCATATCCATGTCATTCCGCGCTTTAAAGGTGATGTGGAAAACCCCAAGGGTGGGGTGCGTGGTGTAATTCCTGCCAAAAAACTTTACGAATTCAAGCCTGAATAGCCTGGTTTATTGCTCACACTTATTGGTAAAGCACTCCGTCACGACGGTTTTCGACGGATGATATATCAACTTCCCTGCTATCTCTTCGCAAACGTGCTTCAACCAGTGCGGAATTCATCAACTTCTGATCGATAATTTCAGGATAAAACGGGTAAAACCTCTCAACCTCGAAAGCATAAGACTTGGCGGCTATCTCAAGACGCTCGCGGGTTTCATTATCGAGGTTATTGAGCATCAGTAACCTGCTGGATTGTCTTTGAAGATAACGCTGGCATAGGTCAGACTGGTTTTCATCAGGCCAGTCTTCTTTAATCATTAATGGTGGAAAGGTCTCATTTTTTTCCTCATCGCGTTTGAACCAGCGGGCTTTGGGTTTATAGCCGGCTCGTTCTGCGATCATGCGTTCAACCTGGTAATTCACCGGTGGGTCTCCATCTTCGAGTTCTTTGTCAGAACGATCAATGCGCATCACTGCTGCAGGCAGGGCTGTCCACTCGGTTTTTTCCGGAAATGTCGCCATTTGCTCCGGCTCGGAACAGGAAAAGATCATGGCTAACGGTGATTGATCTTCAGGGTCTAATAGCCAGTATTCATAAACATCTGTTGGCGGGAAGGGGAAAGTGGCAGCTGAAACAAATTCTGCCAGTTCCAGTATGCGATTATCGGCAGTTTTATTTTCGGAAGCACCTGCAACCAGGTTTGCAATAGCGGATTTATCAATGGTGATAGCATGAGAATAGCGACGTCTGTAGGCTTGTTTGCCGCCGATATCCCTTTCTGATTCCAGCGTGGTAAGCAAATACTGGAATTCCCAAACCTTGCCATCCATCGTAAGGGCCCGGGCTTTATCGGATTCAGCTATTTGCACCAGCCCTGAATAGGGAGGCATCAAACGCTGGGAGTACGCCCTTATTACTTTTTTTTTTCACCGGTAAAGGCGTTGTATTCATCCAGTGCCTTCTGCTTTAAAGCATTAACGAAAGCATTGAATTCTTCTTTATTAGGCTTGTCCAGGTAAAGTGATATAAGGGGTCCACATTGAACCCGGCTATGAAAGTCCAGTGTGGATTTATTAATAACAGGCTCGGGGTTTAATATTGCCAGTTCGATATCAATCTTTTTTTCTTTAAATGGCGTTTTGGTTCGCACCTGCACGGTGTCATCACGCAAGTCAATTTCCTGGGTGCCCTTTAATAAATGTTTTTGAATTAATTTCATACTGTTAGCTTAATAAATACTGTATTGTTTTTATAGGGTAAACAAGACGAAAAAATTCGCTGTAGAAAGTAAGTGATTTAGTGCTAACTAGCTGGGGTGGAGGGTCAGGCAAATGGCCATTTGGGTTCAGAGGAGGATTTCACATGCCAAAAAACTTTAGGACCGATATGTGGGAAATTACCGCAATTTAAAGCGTGTGTTTCCATGGATAACAGGAGGCGGATAACAGGAAGCGGATAAAATGCAATAAATAAAATTTATAAAACTGTCATTTTGCAGCATTTATAATTTAAGTCACCAGGCAGGCAGCAGTTAAGCATTTTTTGATCCACTTTTTAAAGAGACTAAGACAGTCTTTGTTATCCTCGTAAGTCGTATTGGCATAGGTGATATGAAACTGATTTCACAATTAATTTTGATGTTGTTAGCCATTTCGGTGGGTAATGCCAATGCGGCTAAAGAATTCAAATTCACCATGCCAGACAACATCAAAGATGGCAATTACATACCGGTAACGCTTGATTTTGGTAAAAGCCCTATGCATTCACCAGTGGTTGCCGGAATAGAATTTGATGCCTATGAGATTGGTGCATTTATGCCGATAACTGACTATGGTCTCGAAATGGATACGCCTGAAAAAGTTGTCCTGATTCATGCATTGGATGACAAGGTGAAAATTTCCAAATTCCGTATCGCTATTAAGTCAGATAAATGTCTTTTCAGAGCAGTAAGCAAGTCTAACTCTGATGAAAACAAACCGGTTGTTGTGAAAGAATATAAATGTGATCCGGAAAGTTTTTATCTGGAAAAGAAGGGGGCTATTCTGGAAGGAAAAGACCCATCAAGCCGGGTAGATGTTTTTCCAAGGCTTAACAGGATAAAGGTCAAAAACAAAATGCCCAGGGGGCAGTACATTCAGCGGATTATTGTGGCGACTGATAAGGGTGACATAGAAATTAAACTTACCCCGAATGTAACGCAAAATCCCAGTATAGACCTTGAGGGTAACTTCAAACTCGAAGCTGTTAAAACAGTCGAGTTATCAGGTTAGTGATTTTCTAATTGTCAGGCTCTTCTCACCTGGGTTATAAATTCCTCAAGCACATTGCCGTCCTCACCTACCATAGCAATTGAGTCATTTTTCTTATCAAGCATTACCGGGATGACCGGTTGAAATTTCGGTCTGCGTACAAACCAGAGTTCCCAGCCAATGTTCGTGAGCTCTGTGATAGTTGCTTTTTGCTTGTCATTCAGCATTGAATCCAGGTTACCAGGAATAGGTTCTTCGCTACCGCGTCGGTTTGTTTCAAAGTCAGACATTGTTATTCCTTTAATTCCA
This sequence comes from uncultured Gammaproteobacteria bacterium, assembly GCA_937926265.1. Classification (GTDB taxonomy): domain Bacteria; phylum Pseudomonadota; class Gammaproteobacteria; order Chromatiales; family Chromatiaceae; genus JABDQZ01. The sequence continues at coordinate 1,264 of CALAZS010000129.1, read as the reverse complement.
TATGTAATTACATGTGTAATTACACGAGTCTTGATCAATGTTTCATAAGGTTTTGCTTCTAATTATAAGTTTAGGATACTCCTGCTATTAAGCAGGAGTATAGAACTTATTAACTAACCGCATCCAGAGCCTGATTGATGTCAGCAATAATATCGTCAATATGCTCAATACCAACTGAGATCCTGACCAGATCTTCTGAAACACCGGCGCTGGCCAGTTCCTCAGGCTTTAACTGGCGATGTGTCGTTGTCGCTGGGTGGCATGCCAGTGATTTGGCATCACCAATATTTACCAGTCTCAATATCATTTTCAGGGCATCAATAAACTGGGCACCTGCCTGTTTGCCGCCCTTGATTCCAAAACTTAGAATACCTGAGGCCTGACCACCGGTAATTTCCTGGCAGTTCGCATAATGAGGACTGTCTTCAAGCGCTGCATAATTAACCCAGCTGACTTTTTCGTGGCTTTTTAAGTGTTGAGCTACTGCCAAAGCGTTTTCGCAATGCCTTTCCATGCGCAATCCAAGTGTTTCCAGGCCCTGAAGAATCAAAAAGGCATTATGAGGTGAAATGGCTGAACCGGTATTCCGCAGGGGGACAACCCGGCAGCGACCTATGAATGCAGCAGGGCCAAGTGCTTCGGTATATACAACACCATGATAGGAAGGGTCCGGTTCGTTTAGCATTGGGAAGCGGTTTTTGTTGCCAGCCCAGTCAAATTTACCGGAATCTATGATAATGCCACCAATGCTGGTGCCATGGCCGCCAATGTACTTGGTCAAAGAGTGAATGACGATATCGGCACCAAGTTCAAATGGTTTGCAAAGATAAGGGGTTGCCACGGTATTGTCGACGATCAGGGGAATGCCATGTTTATGGGCAATCTCGGCCAGTTTTTTCAGGTTAACAATGTTGCCTGCGGGATTACCAATAGACTCGCAGAACAAAGCGCGCGTTTTATCATCGATGTGTGATTCCAGACCGTCATAATCATCAAAAGAGGCCATACGCACATCAATGCCCTGTTGAGGGAAAGTGTGCGCAAATAAATTGTACGTACCTCCATATAACTGGCTGGTGCTGACGATATTGTCGCCTGAGCGGGTAATGCATTGAATTGCATAGGTGATAGCGGACATGCCACTGGCGACAGCAAGGCCGCCGATGCCACCTTCCATTTCAGCCAGCCGTTGTTCAAGAACAGCGGTGGTAGGGTTCATGATTCGCGTGTAAATGTTACCCGGTACTTTCAGGTCAAACAGGTC
>CALAZS010000128.1 GCA_937926265.1 uncultured Gammaproteobacteria bacterium | reverse complement strand
GAATTGAATTTGGTTCAATTAATGTTAATTCCCTCACTAAGAGCTTCTCAGTCGATGGAGATAAAGTTACTCCAGGCATTATGGGCATCAAAGGCATTGGCAAGTCAGTTGCTGATAAATTAGTTGCTATTTCAGAGGAGGGGCCATTTGAAGATTTTGATGATTATGTTGATCGAGTTGGCAAGAATAAATTGGCCACTGAGAGATTAGTAAAACTCGGGGGCTTCGACAGCTTTACAAAGAATCGGAAGGCTCTTTGGATGTGGTACATTTATAATTATGACACAACAACTGAAGCCAACAAAATTAAGAAAAAGATGAATGCTTGTTACTTCTGGCCTAAAGCTAAAATCGAAGAGGAGCGCCAACGGCAAGCCTCCGAATATTTTAGAATGTATCCAAGCCGCAAGAAGACTCCTAAAAAGATTAGCGGTTGGCTACCTACTACACCACGCCCAGGACCTCCTTTCCCTTATGATCCAGACAAAGAACTGACTAAGGATGAAATTAAAGCTGCTAAAAAGATGAAACTCAGCTTTGAGCACATTGAAGCGCTTTTCCCTCAGAACTACGCTTTGAAAGATATTCTACAATTTGAAAAAGAGTATCTAGGATACTATTGGAATTCACCAGTAGACATGTTCGTACACGGAACAAGCACTACAATTGAAGATGCTAAAGTAACAGGGATCCTCGAATGTGTAATCGAAGAAGCAACGGTTAGACCAGGTGCTAGAGGCGATTATATGATTCTCATCGTTACTGATGGTATCAATTCAGCCCGTGTTAATGTTTGGGGCAACGAGATTATTTCAAATGATGAAGAGGTCCTAGCAGTTGGGACCGGAGTTAAAATGCGCGTTAACTGGCAAGAAAAATGGAGAAGTTTTGCAGTTAAACGCGGAGCCATTATCGTACCATTACCATTAAAGGATGAAGAATAGAATGTATACTTACTCGAACTGGCGTATTAGAGGTGCAGCGCCCATTGTTACCATGCAAGAACTGGTGACTTCGGTTTATAACACCCAATATTTAGTCTGTACGTCAGGAGGTTACGATCCTATCCATCCTGGTCATATATCATGTATGATTGATGCTAAAAGATTTAATCCGATTTTGGCAGTTATTGTTAATGGTGACTCCTTCCTGCGGAATAAAAAGGGAAAGCCTTTTCAAGACCTCAAGACTAGGTGTCAGATTGTTTCAACAATAAAAGGTGTTGATTTCGTTGTCCCATTTGAGATTGAAGGCGATTCAACGGTCAATGTCGCTCTGGATTATATTCAACCAGGAGTCTTTGCTAAAGGTGGAGATAGGGTTGATCCAGACACAATCCCAGAATGGGATACCTGCAAAAGCAACAAAATTAGAGTTGTAACGGGAGTAGGACACCCAAAATATTGGAGTAGCTCTAACTTCTTAAAAGATTGGGCCGATTTTAAATCTCGAAGGCGCTAAAAAGAAAATCTGCTAATCTGAATTAAAGACGAAGTAGATAATGTATGTTTCTACATACTAAAGACGGCATTATTTGCGATTATTGTGCCACTACTTATAAAGACCAATTTAAATATTACTCAACCAGGGCAGTTGAATATCAGTTGATTCAAAATCAACGATCTGCTCCTAAAGACTCTGGCTTCTATAGCGATATGTGTGAGTCTTGCTACGATATGCTTTTAGAAGACGTAAAGAAGCATATCGGGAAACATCATAAGAATAAAATTAAGTGCGATCTTTCCAACACTTATAAATCTGGGACTTTCGTTTACTATATCATGTACTTCGATTTAGTAGATGTCGACAAGGACCGTGGCGAAGATAATGCCATTAGTGTTAACAAAAATGTTATGGACCTTAACATTATTAAAGGTTTTAATGACCTGGTTAAGAGAACGCAAGTAACTAGAAAGAAGATCGAAGCCCAAGGAGCTTGGACATGATAAAATGCTATGAATTAATCAGCGTGATCGTTAAAGGCGAAACAGTATTCGCACGCCCTGTTGCTTGGGATAGAGAAATTTATGATGGGATGGGGAATGATGCCAAAGGTGAACCGGCAGTTCCCACTGAGTATCACGCTACTTGCCCACACTGCGGCAACCTCATCCATTTTTTAGTGGATGATATGTATGTTGCTATTTCTGGTAAAAACAATATTAGATGTGGGGAATGCGGGGCTGCTAGTGCTCCTGCAGAATCGGTTGAAACTAAAGTGATTCAACCAGTGGACATGACTTACTTAGACCCAATTGCAGAGGGTCTATTTGACATTGAGATTGACCAAGAGTTGTTAGAAAAGTTGGATTCAGCTGAACTGTGAGAGCCGATATACTGTCTTGCCGGAACGGCGCTTCTTAGAGAGGACCCATTTGTCTTCTTTCTCTAAGAATTTGCGTATTTGCATGGAGAGTTTATTTAAGTTCTGGCTAGTGATTTCA
>CALAZS010000127.1 GCA_937926265.1 uncultured Gammaproteobacteria bacterium | reverse complement strand
TGTCAACCTAAAAACCAAAGGGACTTTTAGTTCTCCCACACCCATTGAGACCTTTGCATAACCAGTTTTTTTGATACAAATTCTTGACTCTGCCAATCTCCTTTGCTAGCGTTCTTTTAAAACATTGCAAGGAGGCGATATGGGCTTTAAAAATATGGATCGTGAAATCAGCTTCGCGGATTTGATTCTAAAAGATTCCATGGATAAAAATCGTTGCCTCAAGCGGCTCAGTGACATTTCCGGTTCCATCGATTGGGATCGTATCAACTCGGTGTTGATGAGCCACTACCGCGTTGGAACCAGCCGTGAAGGCGCCGATGCCTATCCACCCATATTGCTGTTTAAATGCCTGCTGCTGCAAAAATGGTTTCATATCGATTCTGATCCCGAACTGGAAAGCCAAATCAACGACCGCATCTCCTTTAAAAAGTTTTTGCAGCTGTCTTTCAACGATCCGTCACCCGACCATTCAACCTTTTCACGGTTTCGCAAACGACTCTGCAAAGAAGCCATTGATCAAATCAACTCCGAAATTTTGCGACAATTCGAAAATGAAGGATTAAAGATCAATGAAGACATCGCCATAGACGCCAGGCTTGTTAAATCCGCCAGCCGTCCCCTGCGCAATGATGAGATAAATAAATTGCGCGAAAAAAAAGATACACCTGAGGGCAAACTCGATAAAAATGGCAAGCCGCTTAAGTTCTCACGCGATCTGGATTCAGACTGGGTCGTCATTAAAGATGAACCTCACTATGGATTGAAAGAACACGCCTCAGTGGATACAAATCATGGCTTTGTTCTGGCCACAACCCTCAGCCCAGCTTCGGAACATGATACCAATTACTTTCAATATTGTACGGTTTACAGTCGTCATACCAACCAATCAATTAAAGTGGCATACGGCGATAAGGGGTACGCTGGCAAAGCTAATCGAGAGTTTCTGACTCTTAATAAAATCGCTGACGGCATTATGCGAAAAGATTCAACCACAGCAAAGTTGACCGAATATGAAATAAATCGAAACAAAACAATTTCTAAAGTTCGCTATATTGTTGAACAGTACTTTGGGATCAGCCATCTGCATGATCGCGCTAAACGAGCAAGGTTCACAACAATTTCCAAAAACAAGGTCGATTGTTGGTATCGGCAGGCGGCATTCAATATTGCAAGAGGCTTAAAAATCATGCGGGTTGCAAACGTATAACGGGGTAAGTACGCCCAGTTGATAAATGCTGGGTGATTCGCCTTACCAACCCCGTAAAGAGAATCGTATATGACACCGCATTTGACTTGTTTGGCTCCTTTTTATACATATTTCTGAGACCAAGCGCCTTCTTGATCTAAAAAATACCTTCCCAAATGCTATGATCGGAAATCTATCCAATTTTTCAAAGCTCTTTTATTACAACCCATCTCAAAAAAAGCGAAGTAAGATAATAATGCAACCAAGTTGAACCATACCGAGGAAATTCTCAGGATGGTATTCGTATCGCACAACAATTCGCCGAAAATTTTGCAGCCAGGCAAACAGACGCTCGACTTTCCATCGACGCCTATAACGCCTGAGCTTTCTGCCATCCTGGGTAGGCGACTTTTTACGCCCTCGGCGGTGTGGCGCGATCATCTCAACGCCGCGCTCATGCAAAAGCTGCTCATCAAGACGGTCACTGTCATAAGCTTTATCGCCAACAAGCTTATCGGGTGCATATTGGGTAAAACCACTGTCGATAGTTGCCTCAACAAGCTTTACTTCATGGGGCGAAGCGCTTTCCACGTGAGCGGCGACAGGAAGACCACAAGCGTCTGCGATTGCCAGGATCTTGGTGCCTTTGCCGCGCTTTGTCTTGCCAACAGCAAGACCCCTTTTTTTGCCGGTGCGAAGCAACCGTCTATGAAGGCCTCTCGAATATCAATTTGGCCGCGTTCATACAGGTCGTCGACCAGCTCTTGGGCAATGCATTGGAAAATACCTTCCCGAACCCATTGCTGGAACCAGCGATGGCATGTCTGGTACGGTGGATACCGCTGGGGTAGATCTTTCCACGGTGCACCGGTTCGCAGAATCCATAGGATTCCATTCATAACTTCGCGTGGATCCCGTGGTTTGCGGCCTCTTGGATCTTTGATTGGCGTTAAAGACACTATAATGGGCTCTATCCGGTTCCATTGCTCATTTGTTAGTTCCATCCTGATTTTATTACATAATCAGGCTTTTATGTCTAGATTTATTTTGAGATAGCTTCTAACAGTTTAATGGAGCACCAGTCCCCGGGAATCGATGTTGATATCCAGCAGCCGGGCCGCATTTTCAGATGAAAGTATCTCTTCCCATAATGGTCTCAATCTGTCAATATTTTCAATGTCACCCAGCGCCCAAATACAGCCCCCACCGCCGGCACCCGTAAATCGGGCGCCACACTTGTGTGTTCGGGCATATTT
>CALAZS010000126.1 GCA_937926265.1 uncultured Gammaproteobacteria bacterium | reverse complement strand
GGGGGCAGGTCAAGAATATAACGAAACTTTGATCTGGAAGGCTTCGGCCGAGCTTTGAGGGGAGGGGCTGGGAATCTGGAAAACTGAAATCCTGAGAGGCTGAACATCGGGAGGGTGTCGGCCAGCGGACAGGAGCGGTTTTTCAACTGGACTGAATCCATCAACCCCTTGGAGCTGAAACCGGTGATGAACTAACATTCAAGCTTGACGACTCGTTGGGGCAGTTCAAAACGGAGCCAACTTTTGCTGACTCCGCCTTCATTCGATCTCCAGGCGTTATTAGCAGCTATTTAAAGGCTTTGTTGATGACTGTGCATTCATAACCAGCCCTGCCCATAACCCCGAAATGATCGTCGGTACCTGGCAAATAAACCTCTCCTCTTTGCCTGGTTAAGACTCCTGACAATGGATAAACGCTCTCATCGGCATGCCAGTCAATTACCAGCGTCACTTGAGTAGGATTTCCAATTAGGTGTTCCGGCATCACTCCTGCCACAAACAACATCTGGTGACCGTACGCAATCGGCTGCATTGGACCAAGTTCGTTATCCGTTCCGCTGATGTTGCCATTCATGTCAGCAGGAATGCTCGTGCCCGAACCAAGGACATCCTCAAAGCTGGCAGATGTCCAGTGGTAATCGCGAAATAGACCGCCATCATAGTCATATACGCGAATACGTTCGATGTAGACAGATTGATTATCATTGATGTTTCTGATCGACCAAAAGGCTGCATTCTCATGACCTGTCGATTTAATTGACTGGTTTACCCAGTACGCACCTCCACAGACGAGCGTTGCACTCATCATTTTATCGCTATCCTTCGCAGCATTCGGATTCGCTGCAAACACATATTCCGGGATAGCGGTAAATAAAAAGGCCAAGAGAGTAAAAACGAATGTCCAAGGATCTCTTAATGTCTTCAGATTGCTCATCAGTATCACCTCCTGTTCACTACTTCCAAAACAACTCCTCTCATAAAGAGTGTATGACCGAGAGGTCCTGTATACTTCGATGTGAGACGTTTATGAGCGATGAAAGTGATTGCGATCAGGAAATCTTCCGAAATTTCTGTCAGGCAATTCAACTGTCGATGCTGCGGGTTCGTTAGCTAGATACTTCGGGCCCCTCTCATGAAAGAGTGGAAAGAGTCCTTCTTGTCAGGATTCAGACTGGCTGACCTCTCCTTGCCAAGGGCTCCATTTCTGGAAATCAGACTCCTCGTAGCCTTTGCGGTTGATATAGTCGAGCACAGCGGTGAAGGCAGAACTCTGCGAAGTGGTCGATGCTCTCTTTATCTGTGGAAGGTATAAGGCAAAGGCTGCTCGTCCTCTAATCGCCCAAAAGGTCAATAGTTGCCAGCGATCGTACCCTTTTGGGCTGGGAATTAACCGACATATTGCGGTCTTTCGATTGGCCTTTAGATAAGTTGTAATCCGCCCCAAGAACCGCGTAGAAATGCGGGGTTAAGCGACCTTGGCAAATCGTTATCCAGAACAAGTCATCATCAGTCATCCACTTCCCCTTTCTACATTGGGTGCTCAGCTTTGTCCCGATAGCTATTCTGGGTTTTCCAGCTTCCCAGGTTTTCAGTTTCCCGGTCCCTCAGGCCGCCATCCTCCGTCTGAAACCCACCAAAGGACTCCCCAAAATCCATAGTCCCTTGGTGTATCGGACATAAAAAAGGCCCGCATGAGATGCAAGTCTATGATTTCAATGAGAGAAAATGGGGTGGGCCGTCAGGGACTTGAACCCCGGGA
>CALAZS010000125.1 GCA_937926265.1 uncultured Gammaproteobacteria bacterium | reverse complement strand
AAAGAACGCGCTGAAAAGTGCATGACCAGGTCAAAGTCATTTTCACTGAAGAGTTTTTCCAGGTCTTGAGGATTGAGCAGGTCACCTTCAACAAATTCACCCCACTGCACAGCCCAGCGATAACCGGTAGATAGATTGTCAAAAGTGGTCACCGAGTAGCCGTTTTCGGCCAGCATTTTGACCATGTGTGAACCGATATATCCCGCTCCGCCACATACTAATATGTTCCCTGGCATACCACTTTCCTCTCAATCTTTTTGTTCGTTATCTTATCAAACCGCATATCAAAGCAGTATAACCATTTCGGCGGCACCCTTGGTTTCCAGTTTCAATTTGGTCTTAATTTGATCGAATTTCGGGCGTAATTTGGATTTTTAGGCAGTAATCATAGAAAACCCACTATGCTAGTGGGTTTTATTCTTTTATAGTAGATCCATACTAATAAAAAAATAATAACAATAAAAAACTATATTTGAGGAGGCATGAACAATGATGACTAATGAAACAGTCTTCAATCTATCGGCTATCAGCCGTGGAAAAAAAATCGTTCTGATTGTTTTTATTATCTGGCTGGTGCAGGCGGTACCCAAGTGGTCTGCAGCGATCATGGCCGATGATGAGACTTCATCCGATATTATCAGTTTTTTTATTACGCCCAGGGCTGAACTTGAGCAACACCAGGAAAAACAGAGAGAGCCTGCTCTAAAGGCTTCTTCGATGACAGCTTCTCAGAAAGAGTTGAATCCTGCATTTGTTGCTGAGTCTGAAAGTTAATTAAGGTTTTCTTTAGCAATAGAACCTATTTTGGAATTGTCACACCTGCATTTTTTCCATTCGTCACTCCAGCGAAAGTGGGAGTCTATTTTACAGGCATAAAAAAAGCGCAATCAAAAGATTACGCTTTTCTTGAAATTGCAACTGTTTTTAGACAGCTACGACTTCTTCAGCCTGGGGACCTTTGGCTCCGTCAACAACTTTAAATTTAACAGATTGTCCATCTTTCAGTGTACGGAAACCTTCAGATTGAATTGCACGGAAATGTACAAACACATCAGGGCCATTTTCCTGTTCAATGAAACCAAAACCTTTTTTGTCGTTAAACCATTTAACAACACCAGTAACTAAATTATCAGACATAATTTCCTCTAAAAACAATTGCCATAATCTGGCGACACACACAATGTCCAATTTGATCCAACGCTAACTATAATCAACGTAAGTGACACAAAAAGCACATCAATTACGTAGTAAAACACTACGACTCAATTCACAATATGAATTAAGCTTATATCAGTATATCACTGAACATGACGATGACCAGTGAAAAAAAGAGCCTCTGAATTCAATGAAATAAAATCGTCATACTATGCCCATTCTATAACGGGAAATCATAATGCACGAACGACTGCTTAAGCTGGTTGGTAAGAAATTTAACTACCTGGGAAACCGCTGGGTCCTGATTGAAGTCATGCCTGAAAATGACAGCGTGGTGCTTCAGCGTGATGAACCGCACAGACAAATTCAATCTAACAGACATGGCTCCCCAAACCGTTTTTCCATCGAAACCTTAACAGTCAAGATCTCTTCACGAGACTCTGATGAAGAGTTTTCAGAAGAAATTGGCATTCTTCTTTCCGGCATCATTAAGTCGTAACGACAACAAATTCTCCCGATGTCAAAAAAACGGCAAAATCTTGCCGCCCCGCTTTTTAAGCATACAAACCCGCGTCATAAATGTGACTTCAGCATAAAATATATAAAATAAGATACTGTTTTTATTAATATTTTTAATATTGGCACGTCTTTCGCTATAACCCTTACAAACAAAAACCATAAGGGTGATAGCAATGAACACACTGGTTAGAAATACAGCTCAGAATTTGAAACTGGTCCAATCAGACGGTTCAACCCGTTCTGCGATGCCTAAACGCGTTAATCGAGTTTTCGAACATGAAATGCGTTTAATGGAAAAACTCCAGACTTCCCTGGACTATGAACAACTGATCGCCTACTTCGCTGAAGAAGCCAAAAATGTTGTTGAGTTTGATGGTGTTGATTATCTTAATACCGAACAGAGCATCGCTATTCGCATCGGACACAAAACCACGCATCGTTGCAGCTACACCATGAAGCTGGAAGCAGACGAGCTTGGTGACATTATTTTCTACCGCAGAAAACGTTTTCAGGAAAAAGAACTGAAAAACCTCGAAATTCTGCTGAGTTCTCTGATTTACCCTTTACGTAATTCAATGAATTACAAAAAAGCCATCGAGAGTGCATTTACCGATCCTTTAACAGGCGCTCAAAACCGTGCAGCGATGAATATGGCCCTGACACGTGAAGTTGAACTGGCAAAACGTCAGGGTACTGGCCTTTCAGTGATCATGTTTGATGCCGACCACTTTAAAAAGATTAATGATACTCATGGCCACAGCCATGGTGATGAAGTGCTGAAAGCTTTGTCTCACATTGCCCAGGACACTATCCGTCAAAGTGATGTGCTGTACCGATACGGTGGTGAAGAGTTCCTGGTTATTTTAAGCCAGACCGATGTTGCCGGTGCTGCTCACCTCGCAGACCGTATGCGTGAACATGTAGCTGCACTGGATACCATTAACGGTAAGAAATCCAGCGTTACCATCAGCCTGGGTGTTACCACTATGAATGAAAAAGACAGCTGCCAGACATTATTTGATCGTGCTGATAAAGCACTTTACCAGGCCAAGTCAGCCGGCAGAAACAAAACCGTGACTATGATTGAGTCGTGATTGA
>CALAZS010000124.1 GCA_937926265.1 uncultured Gammaproteobacteria bacterium | reverse complement strand
TAGTAGTTTTGGCCATTAACACGAGCACCGGTATCATCAATATGATGGTCTTGAGTCGACTGTAGGCCCACTTCGAAGATGGCTTGTTTTTCCTGATGAAACACACCTGTTTTATCTGTCAGTATCCGTGAGATAGTTGCTGCCGATATATCTATGCCACAGCTTCTCAGTAGCCTTAATATAGCTGGCTGACTGACATTGGCATCATGGTAAAGCACGCAGACCAATGTCTTTACTCCCGGACCAAATTCACCACTGTAGCCCGGTGGAAGCTCTCCAATATAACGCTTGCGCTGTGAAGCAGAGTAATAGATTTCCCGGTGGAACTCTATGGTGTGCTTTTTAAATTCAAGGTCTTGGACAATTGTCTTTTCAACCCCTTTTTTAATGGCGTCATCGGGCAAACTTGACGGGTCAACTTTACAGTGCTCAGTACGATCAATTTCCAGCGGCTTTCTTTTGGGTCGTTTACCTCTTGATTTCTTAAGAGTGCGTTCAGCCTCTGAAGAAACATCGCTGTCTTTTTTCTGCGGGCGGATCGTGGGACGTGCCTGTTCTCGCTTTAATCGATTTATTTCATCCTTGAGCTTTTGATTTTCTTCACGAAGCTGCTGATTTTCAGCAATAAGTTCTTCCACAGTATTGAGCAAAAACCTAAGAGTTTGGCCAATGCTGCTATCACTGGAGTCAATACTGCTCAAGTCGATGCATTTCAATTGTTTCAGAAGGTACTTGTTCATTTGATCAACGGACTCTACTGGTTAGTGAGATTCCAGATGCAGGCAATGTTTTTTTAGTATCTTCTTCAAATCCCGTGGAGTGCAGTGACAAAACACCAAGCACATCATCAAGATGTATCGGTTATTTCTATCTCCTCAGTTCTGATATTTTTCTAAGAAGTATCAGAAGTTGTTTGAGTGCGTTGTCGAATTAAGTCAGCCAATGAAGTCATTGCATAAGCTTGGCTGAAGCGGTCCTTCATATAATCCAGAATATTCACACCCAACTTTTTGGCGGTTTGTACGACCGTCATAAACGCATCTTTTGCTTCCGTACCAGTCTGATTTCTTGTTTGTAGGCTCACATCACGTTTTCTCGCCTGGGCTCGAGCTCCCAGTTCAGCTGAGTTGTTATGAAGCTCTATATTCGGATGATTCAATACTAAGAGCAAATGGGATTTTTTCTGCTGAGTTTTTGCAATTCGAGCATCCAGGACTTCATAGCCGGTCTTTTGACCAAATAGCTGATCAAAAGCGTTCGACAAGCGTTCGGATTCTGCAGTATTGGGTGAAGACTTATAGCTAAGCAGATCATGATAATACTCCCAAAATCTGGAGAGGAATTTTTCCAGAATCTGCTGATGCAACTTAAGAAAAGGACGCAGTTTTTTATAGTGTCTGCCCTCATGAACCCAACATAATCCCAGCAATTCGGTAATGGTTTTAAACTGAGGGGCATCGTCACAAATCAGGATGTCGATCGCATCTGCCCGGTGACGGTAGGCAGTGACTGCACAAGCTTCCAATATTGTTTTTCGGTTGGTTTTCTGTTTATTGGGATCGGTAAAGAGCTCTTTCAAAATAGAATTCATTGCTTCTTCAGTTAACAGGTCATCGCTTATATGGGCAATCAGCCGTGAGCGTTGCTTTTCGGGCAACCCTAATGTTTTCATCAATTCGATGGATTCCAAATCACAACGAAAGCCTAAGCCACCGGGACTCAAAAGTTTCAGTAGCGTTAAACGATCTTTTTGGGCTCGGGTAAAGTAAGCGGTATAAAACCGGTTGCATAACACGTGTACGTAGTAGTTTTGGCCATTAACACGAGCACCGGTATCATCAATATGATGGTCTTGAG
>CALAZS010000123.1 GCA_937926265.1 uncultured Gammaproteobacteria bacterium | reverse complement strand
ACCAGTTTAGTCTTAACCAAGCTTTTTATTCAAGAGTTCGTTTACCTGCTGCGGATTAGCTTTACCCTGGGACAGTTTCATTACCTGGCCAACAAAAAAACCAAGCATTTTAGGACGCTTGCTTTCATCAGCATTCTGGTAGTTTTCAACCTGTTGCGGATTGTTGGCAATCACCTCATCAACAATTTTTTCAATCGCACCAGAATCAGTAATCTGTTTTAGTCCTTTGGCCTCGATGACATCATCAGCCGTACCTTCTCCATTCCAGATTGCCTCAAATACCTGCTTGGCAATTTTTCCGGAAATGGTTTTATCAGTAATTCGCGCCAACAGACCTGCCAGCAAATCTGCAGTGACAGGGGACTCGCCCAGCTCCATATCAGATTTATTCAAAGCCGCTGTCAGCTCTACATTAATCCAGTTAGCCGTCAGCTTGGCATCACCACAGGCTTTTGCAACCTGTTCAAAATAATCTGCAAGCTCGATACTGGCGGTGAGTTGATCAGCATCAGCTTCACTTAGTCCATACTCGGAGGCAAAACGGTCACGCTTGGCATCTGGCAGTTCCGGCAGGGTTGAGGCAATACTCTTAATTAGCTCATCATCAAGTTCAACCGGCAAAAGATCAGGGTCCGGGAAGTAACGGTAATCGTTGGCTTCTTCCTTGGAACGCATAGAGCGGGTTTCATCTTTATTGGCATCATAAAGACGGGTTTCCTGCACAACTTCGCCTCCGGATTCGATAACATCGACCTGACGTTCTATTTCGAAGTTAATCGCTCTTTCCAGGAAACGGAAAGAGTTAATATTTTTCAGTTCTGCACGGGTGCCAAGTTTTTCTTGCCCCATAGGTCTTACAGAGACATTGGCATCACAGCGAAACGAACCTTCCTGCATGTTGCCGTCACATATACCGATGTAACGCACGAGCTGATGAATTTTTCTGGCATATGCTACCGCCTCTTTGGCCGAGCGCATGTCAGGTTCAGAAACAATCTCAAGAAGGGGCGTACCTGCACGGTTCAGGTCAATTCCTGTCATGCCGTGGAAATCTTCATGCAACGATTTACCGGCATCCTCCTCCAGATGAGCACGCGTTACACCCACGGTTTTTACAGCGCCATCATCAAGGCGGATTTCAACATGGCCCTTGCCGACGATTGGCAGTTCAAACTGGCTGATCTGGTAACCTTTAGGCAGGTCAGGGTAGAAATAGTTTTTTCTGGCAAACACTGAACGTTTACCCAGTTCTGCCTCAATGGCCGAACCAAAACGTACTGCCATTTTTACCACTTCTTCATTCAATACCGGCAAAACACCTGGCAATCCCAGGTCAACGTTACAGGCCTGGGTATTGGGCTCGGCTCCGAATGCCGTTGAGGCTGCCGAAAATATTTTTGACTTTGTCGCAAGCTGGGCATGAATTTCAAGCCCGATTACTGTTTCCCATTGCATGTTTCTTACCCTTTTCACAGGGCCTGATAACTTGTTCAAGAGAACGTTGTGAATACATCCCTGTAAACTTGACTTCGCCATCCATGGCTCAGACATCTCTTAAACAAGCTATTCAGGCCCTATAGGTCAATACCATTTATTCTCAAATAAGATACCAATGAAATTGTCTTTGTAAGAAGTGTCTGCAGCATGGATGCTGCAGCCAAGCCCCCATGGATGGGTTGACGGCGTCTTCTGGAAAAGATAATTCACTGGTATCGGTTTAGCTGTAACCCTCTGGCCTTTGCTTATGCCAATCAGTAACGGTTTGATATTTATGCGCAATATTCAGTAATCGCGCTTCATCAAAATAGTTACCAATCAACTGCAGGCCAACCGGCATGCCTGCTACAGGCTCACAGGGTATTGACATACCAGGCAAACCGGCAAGGTTGGTAGCGATAGTGTAAATATCAGACAGATACATAGTTACAGGATCATCCGCCTTCTCACCAAGCTTGAATGCAGTAGTCGGCGAAGTCGGTCCCATGATGACATCACACTGCTCAAAGGCATTTTTAAAATCATCTGAAATCAAGTGCCTGATCTGCTGGGCCTTCAAATAGTAAGCATCGTAATAACCGGCAGAAAGCGCATAGGCACCAATCATGATGCGTCGCTTAACTTCAGCGCCAAAGCCCTCGGTCCTTGATCGCTTGTACAAATCTTCAAGGTCTGCAGGATCTTCACAACGGTATCCAAAACGAACACCATCAAAACGTGAAAGGTTTGAGGAACATTCCGCAGGTGCCACAACGTAATAGACCGGCACCGACAATCCCGAGTTGGGCAGGCTGATTTCTACAATTTCAGCGCCCAGTTCCCGGTATTTTTCAATCGCAGCACGCACCGATTGTTCAACCTCAGAATCAAGGCCTTCACCAAAATATTCCCTGGCGATACCGATTCTTAAACCGGTAAGGTCATTATCAAGACCACTGACATAATCAGCTACTTCCTTTTGTGCTGATGTTGAGTCGCGTTTATCAAACCCGGCCATAGCCTGTAACAGGATAGCCGCATCCTCGGCACTGGAGGCCATGGGACCGGCCTGATCGAGACTGGATGCAAAAGCTATCATGCCATAGCGAGAAACTCTGCCATAAGTTGGCTTTAAACCGGTAATGCCGCACAAGGCAGCTGGCTGGCGAATTGATCCACCAGTATCTGTTCCGGTTGCCGCCACGCAAAGTTTTGCAGAAACAGCTGAGGCCGAACCTCCAGATGAACCGCCAGGAACTGCCTCGGTATCCCATGGATTCTTCACCGGACCATACCAACTGGTTTCGTTGGATGAACCCATGGCAAACTCATCCATGTTGGTCTTGCCAAGCATGACGACACCGGACTGTTTGAGTCTTTCAACTACGGTTGCATCATACGGAGAAACAAAATTATCGAGCATTTTGGATCCGCATGAGGTTTTAATACCATCGGTACAAAAGATGTCTTTGTGGGCAATCGGAATGCCGATTAACTGCCCGCCTTCACCGGCCTTGATTCTTTCGTCTGCCAGTCGTGCCTGTTCGAGCGCCTGTTCTTCACAGACAGTAATGAAACTATTCAATTGACCGTCGTAATCCTTTATTCGATCAAGAAAATAACGGGTTAATTCAACACTGGAATACTCACCTGACCTGAGGCCTGCAGCCAGTTCTGATATTGACTTGTTATGCATGGGATCACTCAATTACTTTAGGCACAAGGTAAAGACCATTTTCGGTGGCAGGTGCAATCGACTGGAATTTTTCACGCTGATCCTGCTCATTCACTTCATCAGTGCGCAGGCGTTGAGTCATGTGCAAAGGATGGGACATCGGTAGCACATCGGTGGTATCGACCTGCTGCATTTGTTCAACCAGGCCAAGAATATTGGTTAAATCACCCGCGACCGAACCTGCCTCTTCTTCTGAAACGGCAAGCTTGGCGAGATGAGCAATTTTTTGAACATCGTCCGGAGTCAGGGACATGATTTACCTCGGATAAGGAAACATCAAAAGGCGAAAGTTACCACATCCAAAGTTTAAAAACAGCCGTTATCAGTTGCTGCTTGTACCGTGAATCATTTCTTCCAGCTTGGTAGCAAGTTCGCGTGGCTGGAACTTGGAAACATAATCATCGGCACCAACATTTTTACCGAGGCTCTGGTTCTGTCCAGCAGTCAGCGAAGAATGCATGATCACCGGAATACCTTCAAAACGCGCATCACCCTTGATTTTCCTGGTCAGCACGTAACCATCCATTTCAGGCATTTCGACATCTGTCAGGATCAGGCTGATTTCGTTATGAATATCACGATTAGTAGCCTCACAATGTTCGGCAATATTGCGTAACATTTTCCAGGCTTCGGCACCATTGGTTGCGCTCAGATGAC
The DNA here is from genome assembly GCA_937926265.1 of uncultured Gammaproteobacteria bacterium. Lineage (GTDB taxonomy): Bacteria > Pseudomonadota > Gammaproteobacteria > Chromatiales > Chromatiaceae > JABDQZ01. The sequence continues at coordinate 37,516 of CALAZS010000123.1, read as the reverse complement.
GAAAACCGAGACGGTCAAGAGTCTGTTTAATCTGGTTTCGGGCAACACTAGAATCATCGGCAAAAACCACCGTGTGACCCTGGTTACGTTCGTTTTGCAGAATACCCTCGAACAACATGTCGTCATCGTAGAAACCTGCGGTTTCCGCCAGAACTTTTTCAACGTCCATAATCATGACGAGTCGGCCATCTTTTAACTCTGTCACCGCAGTCACCAGGCCACCCAAACGACTTGCCAGCATTGGAGGTGGCGCCTTGACCTGGTCCCAGCTGAGGCGCTGAATCATATCGACGGAATCCACCAGGAATCCCTGAACGTTCTTGTTGTATTCAGTGATCATCAGGATACTGGGCTTGCTTTGCGACTGAACACCGCAAAATTTCGGCAGGTTAACAACAGGGACCATGGTGCCACGCAGACTGACCATGCCTTCCACTGCTGCAGGCATATCCGGGGCATGGGTAATTTCAGGCACACGCATAACCTCGCGCACTTTGAATACATTTATTCCGAAAACCTCGTCTCGCTCGGATGACGCATCCTGACCGAGACTGAACAAAAGCACTTCAAGCTTGTTTGCACCAGCCAGTTTAGTTCGATCATCAACTGATTGAATAAAACTCTTTCCAGCTGCCATTCATTTTCCCCTGTTGATTAATTTTGCACCATTTCTATCGGCGTTATATGGCTTAACTTTAGACATTTTTGCCAAATTTGCCGACATTTGTTCCCAAGCCTTCATAAATTTTACCCATTTAGGTATTTATCACCAACATCTTGCTGTAGGCTCTCAGCATTGCTAGATTACGCAATTATTTTGCACACTGCTGCGATTCAATCATTATCCATCAAAGGAATCACTTAGCTAATGTTTCTAAGACGTATACGTGGAATTTTTTCAAACGACCTGTCAATTGACCTGGGCACCGCAAACACCCTTATTTACGCCCGTGACCAGGGCATTGTCCTAAATGAACCATCGGTTGTTGCGATACGACAGGATCCCTCCAGGGGTGGGCAAAAATCTGTAGCCGCCGTGGGAGATGATGCCAAGCAAATGCTGGGCAGAACCCCACGAAACATCACCGCGATCCGCCCGATGAAAGACGGCGTGATTGCCGACTTCACCGTAACTGAAAAAATGCTGCAGTACTTTATCCATAAAGTCCACGAGTCCAAGATTATACGCCCCAGCCCCCGCGTTCTTATCTGTGTTCCCTGTGGCTCCACCCAGGTTGAGCGTCGCGCCATCCGTGAGTCAGCCGCAGGTGCGGGTGCACGCGAGGTATACCTGATAGAAGAACCGATGTCAGCTGCCATTGGCGCAGGTTTACCGGTAGAAGAAGCACGCGGCTCGATGGTACTGGATATCGGTGGTGGCACATCGGAAGTTGCCATCCTTTCTTTAAACGGCATTGTTTATTCGAACTCAGCCCGTATTGGCGGTGATAAATTTGACGAGGCCATTATCAACTACATCCGCAGAAATTACGGTACGCTGGTTGGTGAATCCACGGCCGAACGTATTAAAAAGGAAATAGGCTCAGCCTTTCCCGGTAATGAAGTCAGGGAAATTGAAGTCAAAGGCCGGAACCTGGCCGAAGGCGTGCCCCGCAGTTTCACCCTTAACAGCAACGAGATACTTGAAGCATTACAGGAACCACTCACCGGCATCATCAATGCCGTCAAAAAAGCCCTGGAGCAAACCCCTCCCGAGCTCGGAGCTGATGTTGCCGAGCGCGGTATCGTACTGACCGGCGGCGGCGCCCTGCTGCGGGACCTTGATCGCCTGATCGAAGAAGAAACCGGTTTACCTGTCATCGTCGCTGAAGACCCGCTGACCTGCGTTGCCCGTGGTGGCGGTCGCGCTCTTGAACTGATGGATGAGCGTGGCGGTGATTTGTTCACAGTCGAATAAACTTTGGAATAAGCTGCTCAAAACGGAGTTAAAGAACAATTAGCAAACAGATTTTTGCTGCTGGTCCGGCTTTAACCACCCGACTGTTTGTTGCGGTGACCATGGCGTTGATCCTGATGATCCTCGATCATCGCACCAGCGTTCTGCAGCCGCTGCGATCATTCTTATCCATTGTTACCTACCCTATCTATCTTGTAGCGGATGCGCCGCGGGAAATTTCACAGTGGTTTAACCAGGTCACCACAGATGAACAGACCATTCTCGAACAAAATATCGAGTTAAAAAAGGAAAAAACCCTGCTTGAGGCAAGACTGCAAAAACTCAAGGCACTTGAGGCAGAAAACCTGCGCTTGAGAAATCTTCTCGATTCCTCTTTCAAGGTTGGCGAGCGTGTTTTAATTGCCGAACTTTCTTCGGTTGAGCTCGACCCTTACCGTCAGCAGATTGTCATCAGCAAAGGCACCCGCTCGGGCGTGTTCAAAGGCCAGCCGGTTCTGGATGCCCATGCCGTGATGGGGCAGGTCATTGCAACCTCTCCACTGCATTCAACCGTAATGCTGATTACTGATGCCAGTCACGCCCTACCGGTACAGGTACTCAGGAACGGACTGAGAACGGTTGCTGTTGGCACCGGTAACATCGGCAGTCTTAATTTACCTTTTCTGGCCAGAAATGCTGATATTCGCCCCGATGATCAACTGGTAACCTCAGGACTGGGAGGGATTTTTCCACCGGGTTACCCGGTCGGCACAGTCAAGTCTGTGACCCAGGAACCCGGACAACATTTTGCCTCGATAACGGCTGAACCCCTGGCTCACCTCGACAGGACCCGCGAGGTTTTACTTGTCTGGACTATCAACCAGCAGCCACTTACAACCCCAGAAGAAAACACTTCAGGAAACACTCCAGAAAAAAAATTGGAAAATAATTTGGAAAACATTCATGAAAATTCTCAGGAAAATCCTGGTGACTTAACAGGTGACAGCGCGGGTGAAAACCAGTCAGAAAACGATGTTGACCAGGCCCCTGGACAGCTTTCAGGTCAGGAAGGTACCGACACATGAACACGCGCGTTCAACAATCACCTTACCTGGTCATTGGTTCATTTATCGTGGCACTTTTGCTCACAATTGTGCCAATACCGGACTGGGCGATGCATTTACGCCCGCAGTGGCTGACACTGCTTGTCATTTACTGGTGCCTGACGACACCTGAGCACGTTGGTATAACCGCAGCCTGGTTCACCGGTCTATTGCTGGATGTGATGACCGGCAACCTGATCGGCGCACATGCACTGACCCAGTCGATTGTGGCTTTTGTGGTAATGAATATCTATCAGCGCACCCGTGTCTTTCCACTTTGGCAACAAAGCCTGGTTGTATTTGGCCTGCTCTTGTTTGAGCATTTAATTCATTTCTGGATTATTGGTCTGACCACAGACATCCATCCCGGCAGGGAATACTGGCTTAAGCCCATTGTCGGTCTGTTTATCTGGCCCTGGCTGTTTATTATTCTCGGTGAAATAAGACACAGACTGGATAGTAACCTGTAGTTGCCGGCATGCTGAAAACGCAATTCAAAGATTACCTGGTTGAAAGCCAACTGTTTCTTGGACGCGCGGTTATAGCCGGCTTCATTGTGACGCTATGCATAGGCCTGCTCACCATGCAGATGATGAACCTGCAGATAACCGGCCATGATCACTACGTCACTCTTTCCCAGGATAACCGCGTAAAACTTGTGCCGCTGCCCCCGGTTCGTGGTCTGATCTATGATAGTAAGGGTGTCATCCTCGCTCAAAATCAGCCAACCTACAGCCTTGAAGTAACCCCGGAACAGGTCGGGGACATGGATGCCACATTGGCTGAACTATCCAGGCTGATCCAAATCAATGAAGAACAGCTGACCCGGTTTCAGCGCCTGAAATCCCAGAAAAGGCGCTTTGAAAGCATACCGCTGAAAATCAATCTGACGCCGGATGAGGTTGCCATCATTGCTGTCAACCGCCACCGCTTTCCCGGGGTGGATATTGAGGCCAAGCTGTTAAGACATTACCCACTGGCTGAGGAGACAGCCCATGTGCTGGGATATGTCGGCCGCATAAATGAAAGAGAGCTCGAAATCATCGACAATTCAAATTATGCCGGCACCACCCACATCGGTAAAAATGGTGTAGAAAAAGCCTATGAAGACAATCTGCATGGCAAGGTGGGCATGCAACGTGTTGAAGTAAATGCCACCGGCCGCACTATCAGGGTACTCGAAAAACAACAGCCTGTTTCAGGTGACAACCTTCATCTGCACCTGGATACCGGCCTGCAGAAAATTGCCATGGATGCTTTTGGCGAGGAAATTGGTGCCGCCGTTGCCATTAATCCGAAAACGGGGGGTGTACTGGTGCTGGCCAGCAAGCCCGGGTTTAATCCAAACCTTTTCGTTGAAGGCATCAGCACATCAGATTACCAGGCCCTTCAGTCTTCACCTGACAATCCGCTGTTTAACCGTACTATCAGGGGCCAATATCCTCCGGGGTCCACATTAAAACCCTTTGTCGCCCTGGCTGGACTGGAGACAGGTCTCACCAGTTTTCCTGATAAAACCTTCTGCCCGGGCTACTACAGCCTTCCCAACCATTCACACCGCTACCGTGACTGGAAAAAAAGCGGCCATGGCTGGGTCGATATGAACGACTCAATCGTACAATCCTGTGACGTCTATTATTACCAGCTGGCTAATGAAATGGGCGTCACAAAAATGCAGGAATACCTGGCACATTTTGGATTCGGCTCCCGCACCGGCATTGATCTTGGTGCCGAGTTACCAGGACTGTTACCTTCGAAGGAATGGAAAAGACGCCGGCACGACAAACCCTGGTATCCCGGTGAAACGCTGATCATGGGCATCGGCCAGGGCTACTTTCTGTCAACGCCGCTGCAACTGGCTGCTGCCACTGCCGCCTTTGCAAATGGAGGCGTTTTCAAGGCACCCAGAATAGTCAGCCATATTGAACATGTGAATACCGAAAACGGCCGGGAAGAAATCGACACCATCAATCGAAACATTCCAAAAGTCAGCCAGGAAAACTGGCAAAATATTGATCTTTCCATGACGAACGTGGTCGAAGGTATCCGTGGCACTGCCAAACGAATCCGTTCACCTTATTACCGGCTTGCCGGTAAAACAGGTACTGCACAGGTGTTCACGATCAAACAGGATGAAGAATATGATGAAGAAAAAATATCCAAGAAAAACCGTGACCATGCACTATTTGTCGCCTATGCCCCGGTTGAAGACCCGCAGATAGCCGTTGCCGTGATTGTGGAAAATGGCGGCTCTGGCGGATCGGTGGCAGCCCCAATCGCCAAAAAAATTATGGATGCATACCTGCTTGACCCCGAGCAGTTGAAAGAAGAACAACTCAAAGAACAAAGACTGAAAGAACAACAGGACAACCAAACCTGATGCCAGTATCAGCACCCGATAAAGAACTGACACCATCCGGCCCTGTAAAACCGCAGGGTAAACTGGATTTCATCCATCTTGATTTGCCATTGTTAATCGGTCTTTTGCTTTTGAGCGGATTTGGATTAACGGTGCTTTATTCAGCCTCCGGTCAGGATATGGCCCAGGTGCAAAGACAGCTGATTCGTCTCGGCTTTGCCTTTGCTGTGATGGTTGCCGTTGCCCAGGTTCACCCGGCAACACTGAAACGCTGGAGCCCCTGGCTTTACCTGGTCGGCATTGGCTTATTGATAGCAGTACTGGTTTTTGGCCATGTCGGCAAAGGTGCGCAGCGCTGGCTGAACCTTGGCATTATCCGCTTTCAACCTTCTGAAATGGTCAAACTTGCCGTGCCAATGATGATTGCCTGGTTCCTGTCGGAAAAGGCTTTACCACCCGACTGGAAACGTCTGCTTGCCAGCCTGATAATGATTGTCGTCCCTGTTCTGTTGATTTTTAAACAGCCAGACCTTGGCACTTCATTACTGGTTGCCAGTGCCGGTGTTTTTGCACTGTTCCTTGCCGGCACCAGCTGGAAAATAATTACCGGCGCCCTGGCTTCCCTTGCTGCACTGGCACCGGCGTTATGGTTTTTCATGAAAGATTACCAGCGACAGCGCGTGCTGACATTTATGGACCCGGAAAGTGATCCGCTGGGTTCCGGCTACCATATTATCCAGTCAAAAATTGCCATCGGCTCCGGCGGTATTTATGGAAAGGGCTGGCTTAATGGCACACAGTCACACCTGGAATTCCTGCCGGAAAGACATACCGATTTTATTTTCGCTGTACTGGCCGAAGAATTTGGTTTTATCGGTATTGTTATTCTGTTACTGCTCTACCTGCTGATTATATTCAGAGGTTTGTACATTGCATCGCGCGGACAGGACACATATAGCCGACTTTTAGGCGGGTCTTTAATACTGGTATTTTTTGTTTACCTTTTCGTTAATACCGGTATGGTATCCGGTATTCTTCCGGTTGTTGGTGTACCGCTGCCTTTGATCAGTTATGGAGGTACTTCGCTGGTAACACTGATGGCCGGTTTTGGTATTTTAATGTCCATTCATACTCATAGAAAACTACTGCCAACATGACAATGAAATCAACTTTAAGACGACTCGCTCCACTATCAATACTTTTAACGATCCTGGTTACAACTCTCCTGGTTACATCTCAGGCCTTTGCATCACCAGAACAGGAAAAAGCCAGTTTCATTGAAGAAATGACGGCAAAACATGGCTTTGATGCCGAAACCCTGTCCTCAACACTTGGCCAGGCTGAAATAAAACAGTCGATTCTCGATGCCATTGCCCGCCCTGCCGAAAAAAGGCTGACCTGGACAAAATATCGGAATATCTTTATCAAACCGGCGCGCATCAGCGGTGGTGTTGATTTTATCAAGGCAAATAAAAAAGCACTGGATGATGCCCACGACAAGTACGGCGTGCCTCCTGAAATCATAACTGCAATTATTGGCGTGGAAACACTTTACGGTAAACATACCGGCGGTTACCGAGTGCTTGATGCATTAACTACACTGGGATTCCATTATCCTCCGCGCAGTAAATTTTTCCGCAGTGAATTATCCAATTTCCTGCAATTGACCCGTGACGAGGGTATCAATCCAACGGAGCCAACCGGTTCATATGCCGGCGCCATGGGCAAACCGCAGTTTATCCCTTCATCCTATCGTCATTATGCAATTGACTTTGATAACGATGGCAAGCGTGACATCTGGAATAACAATGTTGATGTGATAGGTAGTGTTGCCAACTACTTCAGTCGTCATGGCTGGCGCAAAGACCACCCTGTTACCGTACAAGCGAAAAAAGTGACCCCTGAGTCACATGATAATTTCATCAATGCCGGCATGAAACCAAGCATCATGCTTGGCAAGCTGGACGATGCAGGCATTGAATACCAGGGCGACTTCAATTCTGCACAAAATGTCAGCCTGGTTGAATTGAAACTCGACCAGGGCGAAGAATACTGGATCGGCATGCATAATTTTTATGTCATCACGCGTTACAACCACAGCAACATGTATGCAATGGCCGTTTACCAGCTGAGCCAGGAAATCAGGAAAGCCATGGAAAAATCTTAACCCGTGATACTTTCCATGCTTAAAAGCCAGAAAAAACACTTATTGGCGGTATCTTCTGTCGCTGTTTTGATCAGTATCATTCTCAGTGGCTGTGCTCCAACCATTTACGAAGAAAAAGACAGCGGCCCGGACCGCTTCGTTGATGTCAACAGCATTCCCAATGCAGTACCAAAATATGAACCCAAAAGCCGCTACGGCAACATGTCGTCCTACGTGGTGTTCGGCAAACGGTACCATACAATGGATAGTGCAGAAGGCTTTGTAGAACGGGGCATCGCCTCATGGTATGGCAACAAGTTCCATGGCAGGCGCACTTCAAGTGGCGAGCCCTACGATATGTACGCGATGACAGCAGCCCATAAAAAACTGCCATTACCGACTTATGTCGAAGTTACCAACCTTGAAAACAACCGGCAGATAATCGTTAAGGTCAACGACCGCGGCCCTTTTCATAAAAACCGCATCATAGACCTTTCATATGTTGCTGCCGCCAAGCTCGGCATTGACCGAAAGGGTACCGGGCTGGTTGAAATACGCGCCATAAATCCTTCAAAGCCTTACGTTGCCTCTCACCCTGAAGTTCATCAAGATTCCAGCGGTAATGCTGACCCCGGGCTTTTTGTTCAGGCAGGTGCATTCGGTGTCTATGACAACGCTGTCAAAATGAAAGCCAGGCTTGAGCAGGAAATTGAAAAACCTGTGCGCATAAACGAGGCCAGCGTCAATGGCCAGCGGGTTTATCGGGTTCAGGTAGGCCCGGTAACTGAAGTTGAAATGGCCGACAGTATTGACCTGAAGCTTGAATCAATGGGTATTCAGAATATCACTATCGTAATTGAATAAAGACACTACCGCTTACCAGACCTCAGTCACATCAACCCCGGATTCATCAATTGTGACTTTTAAATGCCACTTGTCACTGAACCGGCCAATGCAGGCATTAAACTTCTGTCCATTGGCATCATTAATCTCAACATTGAACCCCATGGCAGGCTGATGATTGAGCGCCACGTAGCGTTGTTCTCCTGGCATCAACTGCAACAGCTGTATTTTTTCCTGTGTATTGACGTTGCCATGATCAATGTTAATGCTGGTTAAGGGCAGGCCCGAGTTATTGAAAAAACCGACATACAAAGGCTGCACCGGATGCTGTAAATAAATGAGCTGCTGAAAAATCATGTAGACCAGTGACACGGCGATAGCAGACATCCCGACAAGCACCAACGGCTTTTTCAATAACGTTTTCAAAATTGCACCCTGAGAATAATTTGAGAATATTTTAAGAATAAATGAAGAATATTCGGAAAATAACAGATTGCATTGGCTTAACTAATGACTTCTGTCATTTGTATACAAATGGGCTGGTGTAATGAAATGGACTGGAGGCAATAAATAATTCCCCGTAAAATTAGGGTTCTCATCAATTGCTCTTAGTCGTTTATTTCGTAAAACTTGCAGAATAAATTGAATTGACCAACCAGAATCGACCAAACAGAATTGACCAACTATAGGAAAAACACCGTGTTTAAACCCATGGCTACAATCAGTTTCATCCTGACCTTTTTTATTGCTCTTGTTGCTTCCGGCCTGCAGGCAGCTATTCCGACTCCCGCCCCTCCCAAGGTTGCAGGAACCGGTCATTTACTCATTGATTTTGACAGTGGCCATATCATTTCTGAACACAACGCCAACTCCCGCCTGGAACCCGCCAGTTTAACCAAACTGATGACAGCCCACGTTGTATTTCATGAATTAAAATCAGGCAACCTCAAGCTTGATGACGAAGCGGTCATCAGTGAAAAAGCCTGGAAAACCGGCGGTTCAAAAATGTTCATCGAGGTTGGTAAAAAAGTAAAAATACAAGACCTGCTCAAAGGCATGATCATTCAGTCCGGCAATGATGCCAGTATTGCCCTGGCAGAACACATAGCCGGCAGCGAATCGGTTTTTGCCAGCATGATGAACACCCAGGCACGCAAACTTGGCATGCTTAACACCAATTTCGTGAACTCTTCGGGCCTGCCTCACCCGGATCACTACACCACTGCAGAAGATATCGCTAAAGTAGCCATTGCTACTATTCGTAATTTTCCTGAATACTATTCCTGGTATTCAGAAAAGGATTTTGAATTCAATGGTATCAGGCAAAGCAACCGTAACAAGCTGTTATGGAAAGACAAATCTGTTGACGGCTTGAAAACCGGTCACACTGAAGCAGCAGGATACTGCCTGGTTTCCTCTGCAAAGCGCGAAGGCATGCGCCTGTTAAGCGTTGTCATGGGTACCAACAGCATGAAATCCCGTGAGGAAGAAAGCCTTAAACTCTTAAACTACGGTTTCCGTTTTTTTGAAACCCACAAACTTTATTCAGCCGGCGATACCCTATCAACCGCAAAAGTCTGGAAAGGCGCATCTGACAGGTTGCCGGTAGGCATAAACAATGATCTTTTTATCACCATACCCAGGAATCAGTATGACAAGCTTGAAGCGTCGATCGAGTTGAATTCCCTGATCACCGCCCCCATTTCCGAAAATCAGCAGCTTGGAAACCTGATTATCAATCTTTCCGGTGACACTTTGATTGAACAGCCACTTGTGGCATTGAATGCTGTAGCTGAGGGTGGATTTTTCGGTAACCTGATTGATAACGTAATGATGATGCTTGAATAGGAAGCAAACTTGACTGACTTTTCGAAAGACAATTCGCTAGACCACGAAACACTGCTTGATTTCCCCTGTGAATTTTCAGTTAAGGCGATGGGTCTTAATGCCCCTGATTTTCATGAAGTGGTTATCGAAATTGTTCAGCAACACTGCCCTGCTGTTAACCATGAATGCGTCAGTTCACGACCCAGTAAAAATGGAAAATGGCTTTCGGTAACTGTCACTTTTGAAGCTTCCAGTAAAAAACAGCTGGATGCCATCTACATGGACCTGACCGCTCATGAACGCGTTACCATGAGCCTTTAATATCAATCCCAGTTAATACCAATCCCATTTAATGCCGTCCCCAGTTTATTCTCCCGGTTCATGCTCTAAGGTTCTGCTTAAAAACCTGGGTCAGCAACCTTACCTGCCGGTCTGGCAGGCGATGCAAAAACTTACCCGTGAACGTACAAGACCGGGCACCTCCGAAATCTGGACCGTAGAACATCCACCTGTATTTACGCTGGGTCAGGCTGGAAAAGCTGAGCACCTGCTTAACCCAGGCGATATTCCGGTAATAAATACAGACCGTGGTGGGCAGGTTACATACCATGGCCCTGGCCAGTTAGTTGTCTACACGTTACTGGACCTGCATGAACTGGGCATCGGCGTTCGCTCACTGGTTGAAAAACTTGAACAGTCGGTAATACAGTTTCTGCAAGACCTCAATATTCCAAGCCAGGCAAAAAGATCTGCACCGGGCGTGTATGTTGATGAAAAAAAAATTGCTGCGCTGGGTTTGAAGATAAGAAAAGGCTTTAGTTATCACGGCCTGTCATTTAACATTGATATGGATCTGGAGCCTTTCAGCAGAATCAACCCTTGCGGTTACCAGGGACTGGAAGTCACACAACTTAAAGATCTAGGCATTAACATGACTCCTGATCAGGTTGCTCAAGAACTCATCATAAAAATGGCTGAAACGCTGGCTTTTGAAATAACTACTCATGACTGATATTTCCAAACTGACATCGCCCTCGCGCAGTACACCGGATACACACCAGCGCGGTGCTGAAAAGCTTGCCCGCATCCCGGTGAAAGTTGCTCCTACAACCGAAATAAAACGCAAGCCCAAGTGGATCAGGGCAAAAGCGCCTTCCGGAAACAAAGTGGCACGAATTAAAAAAATTCTCCGCGACCGCAAATTAAGTTCGGTCTGTGAAGAAGCTGCCTGCCCCAATCTGGGCGAATGTTTTTCACATGGCACTGCGACGTTCATGATCATGGGCGATATCTGTACCCGTCGCTGCCCGTTCTGTGATGTTGCCCATGGCAAGCCTTCAGCGTTGGATCCGGATGAACCCCGGCAGCTTGCTGAAGCCATTGCCCAGATGAATTTAGGTTACGTGGTTGTCACTTCTGTCGACCGAGATGACTTGCGTGATGGCGGCGCCCAGCATTTTGCAGACTGCATCACCCAGATACGGGAACATTCACCACATACACGAATAGAAATTCTGGTGCCTGATTTCAGGGGGCGTGAAAAGATTGCCCTGGAGATACTTAGTCGGCAGCCTGCCGATGTTTTCAATCACAACCTGGAAACAGTACCAAGACTTTACCGCCAGTGTCGCCCCGGTGCTGATTACCAGGGATCTCTAAACCTGCTACAGGCTTACAAGCAACGTCTCCCCGGGGCTTTATCCAAGTCCGGCATCATGCTGGGTATGGGAGAAACCCTTGAAGAAATTGAAACTGTACTCAAAAACCTGCGTTCCCATGGTTGCGATATGCTGACCCTGGGACAATATCTGCAGCCAAGTAAAGACCATTTACCGGTCGAGCGTTTTGTCACGCCGGAAGAGTTCGATCAACTGAGAATTCTTGCCGAAAACATGGGCTTCAGCAATGTTGCTTCCGGGCCGATGGTGCGCTCTTCCTATCATGCTGACTTACAGGCTAACCCGACACTCGATAAAAAAACCTGACCTACAATTCCAACCGACAAAAATGACACAACAACAAACTGTCCCGAGAAGACCAACTTTACTGATCATCATGGATGGCGTGGGCGTAAACCCAAGCAGGGAAAATAATGCTGTCGCCCTGGCCAAAACGCCTAACTTCGACCGTTATTTTTCCAGCTATCCGCATACGCTTTTACAGGCATCCGGTGCAGCTGTTGGTTTACCTGATGGCCAGATGGGTAACTCAGAGGTCGGGCACCTGACTATTGGAGCGGGCAGCATCATTCGCCAGGACCTTGTATTGATTGATGAAGCAATTCAGGACGGCAGCTTTTTGAAAAACGATGCACTTAACGGTGCCATCCAACGGGCCGCAAAGGGCAATGGCAAACTGCATTTGATTGGGCTTGCGTCACCTGGCGGAGTGCACAGTCATACCCGCCATCTGTGTGCACTACTGGATCTTTGCCACCGTCACCAGGTATCCCCGCTAGTCCACGTCATTACCGACGGACGCGATGTACCACCCAGGTCGTTCATCAATACCCTTGATTCTCTGACTGAATCCCTGGAAAGATCGGGTGGAAAAATTGCCACCATTTGCGGGCGTTATTTCGCCATGGACAGAGACCATCGCTGGGAACGCACCAAGCTTGCCTTTGATGCAATTACCAAAGGCACCGGCAAGCAGATCGACAAACTACGTGAAGCTATCCAGACATGTTACGACAATGAAGAGACGGATGAATTTATCCAGCCGCTGATCACACCATACTTCGATCCAATCGAGGAAGAGGATGAAGTCATTTTCTATAACTTTCGGCGTGACCGGCCCAGGCAGCTTGTTTCTGCCCTGTTCAAAGAAGATTTCGAGGAATTTGACCGCGGAGAATACACACCCGTTTCAGTAACCACGATGAGTGAATACGATGGCTGGTATAACATCCCCTATGCATTTGAACAGGATCGTCCGAAGAGCACGCTGGCTGAAACCATCAGTCACGCCGGCCTGACTCAGTTCCATTGCGCTGAAACTGAAAAATATGCCCATGTTACCTTCTTTCTAAATGGCGGACGCGGCGATCTTTTTTCCGGTGAAAAACATCAAATTATTAATTCACCGGATGTTGCAACCTACGACCTTAAACCGGAAATGAGCGCCAGGGAAGTAGCTGACACAGTCATAGACGCAATGTCTGGTGAACATCCTTATCCATTCATTGCCGTGAACTTTGCCAATGGCGACATGGTTGGCCACACTGCTGTCAGGGATGCCGTTATCCAAGCAGTTGAAACATTAGACCGCGAAGTTGGGCGCGTACTGGATGTGGCAGTGGATAAAGGCTATTCAGTCATTCTCACTGCCGATCATGGCAACTGTGATGAAATGGTTGACCCGTTAACCGGCGAACCACAAACACAGCATACTGTTTATCCTGTTCCCTGTCTGGTGATTGATGAAACACACTGGCAGCTCTCTATCGGAGCGGGCCTTGCCAGCATTGCACCAACTGTTTTACAGCTGATGGGGCTGCCCCAGCCTGAAGGCATGACACACCGTTCTTTGCTGTTAAGCCCAATATAGAGAAGTCCAATACAGAGAAATCTGGTATTGCTGAAGAACGTTTCTTAAACCACTTGTTGCTTGGGATGGCCGGCTTCACACAGCGCACAGTTTTCACCCTGACATTCCGGCATTAAATTTTGTACCTTTCCATCAGGTAACAAAGGCAGTCTTGCCTGATAACAGTTTCGTTTCGGGTCAGCATGGAAGGCATCACCGCCTTGTTAACGACAATGTCCTGGTCATTAAGTGAAAAATACTGTTCGGGCTCAATTTCACCATCCTCTCCAGTGAGTTGAAGAGGAATGCGCTCAATACCGGAAATACTGCCAAAATAACTGCCTGCAGCCAGTTCCCTGAAGTTCAGGTGTTCAATATCCGCAGGAAAAAAAAGCTCTACATCTTCTTCATCAAAACCGAACTTTATATCTTCCGGAATTTTCACTGCCGCTACCGTGTGGAACAAATCAATATCGTGTTTTGGTACTGCTGTGTTGGCAATTTCGTTTAAATGCAGGCAGGCGTCGACAAACTCAGCAGCATGCTCAGGACCATGGCTGGAACCTACCTTGCCACACTCCAGTGTCACGGACGGACATAGTTTTGACATCGCCATCGAAGCCACCATGCATGGCTCCGTAAAATATACGACAGTCCTGCTAAAGAGTGTCGCCAACTGCATAAAGCGATTCTCCACCACATTGATGCAGGCGTAGTGTGGATTCATCCCGGTATTATTGTGCAGGTCAATGCTGGCAAAGACGTCAAGGCTGCGCATCCGCTCCAACACCTTTAACATCAGGCTGTATTCAGGCAAATGCTGATTATCATGTGCTGATGAACACCCCGGCCAGACGCGGTTGTAGTCTGGCTGTCCCGGCAAAAACCTCAGCGATTTTTCCGCTGCAGCCGTGTTTCCAATAAACAGACTGATGGACCTGGGTAACGGCCTGTCACCTCCGGCCACATCATACCGGGGTAATAATTGACGAATCGCTTCCCAGCCAACTGTTTCATTGCCATGAATTAACACCGAGACAAACAGTGGTTGTTTTTCCCTTCCCTGCAAGTGGATCAGTGTCGGCCCGCCCAACACTGCATGCAATTGTCCGGCTTCTTTATCAAGTAAGCCATCAGGTAAATAGTCCAGCTCAGCCAACATGAATTTTAAAGGTCCCATTGATTTACCGGTAACCCTGTTACCTGGTTTTGAATATATTGCTGCAGCATTTCCTGCATTGAATGTCTTTTCGCAATGAATTGACGCTGCCAGACAGCACCGGAAACTTTTTTGGCAATTCTGTCTTCAACTATCTCCAGCCAGTATGAGACTTCAGATTCATCAACCCCAAGCTGCAACAATCCCTGTCTTGCCCTGGGAAGCAGTTCCCGTGATAAAAGCTCATTAACCTGCATTCTCTTGCCATGCAGCCATATTACCTCGGCATCGAAACCATGGTAGGCACAGGCATAAAAGTTATTGCGAACGTTGTGAAACGGAATCTGTTTTTCATAGGGTTCATCCTGATCTGCCAGATATGTCACGATGCCATAGAAAAATGCGGCATTTGCAATTGAGTCCTGCAGACTTGGACCCGCCGGTACGCAACGGTGCTCCAGTCTGAAATGGGGCGTCCCGTCTTCATCAAAGCCGACCAGCGGCCTGTTCCAGCGCCAGATCGTGCCATTATGCAGCCTGAGATGCGCAAGGGTCTCAACCGGCTCATCCAAAACGCGTGGCAGCATAATAGGATAGCGCGCCAGGTTAGACTCAAATACTTCCATGATGGATTCATGAGCATAGCGAATACCAAAGCTTACCCGCTTTGTCAGATCTGACTGGCCCACCTGAACCGCCTGTTCAAACACCGGAACCCGTGACTCAGCCCAAAGGTCTTTGCCCAGGAAATACGGTGAATTGGCGGTTAATGCTGTCATTGGTCCTGACACAATTTTACTGGCATTATAAAGTCTGACCGCCTTGCTTAATGGCATGCGCAGGTGTACCTGGAAAGATGTTGTGGCTGCTTCCAGCATCACATCGGGATGGTGAAACTCGAGTGTTTCCCTGCCCTGTATTTTAAAATTTAGCGGCCGGCCTTCGCGCATTCGCAATACCTGCTCATTTAACGCGCGGTACCGCTGCAGCTGCGACATATTATGGATACTGAAATCTTCCATATCTGCAGTTGGCAATGTACCGATCGCGGCAATATGTAAATTGAGTTTCTCAGCCACCTGCTGACATTGATGCCAGTTCCTGGTCATCTCCTGGAAAAGCACACTAAAAACCTTTCCTTCTATATCCTGATGATGACCATTCAGCTCAAAATTAAACTGCGCCAACTCCGGAACGGCCATTGGATTATCTAGCTCACCAAGAAATTCTTCATTGCGGGCAGCCGGTTTTAAATCCCGGTCCAGTAACCAGGCCTCAAGTTCAAATCCAGCCTGGCAATTTCCCTCTGACATTTCACCATTACTGATCCACTGATGAAGTAATTCAGTTTCCCGGCGCAGGTGATCAGAAAAATGTTCAAAATCCTCGCGACTAAAATAACTGTCTGATATTTCCTGTCCCATTTGTTATTGCATCAACATCTCGTTAATTTTTTTAAGTCTTTCAGGTGTGCCCACATCTATCCAGCGACCGGAATATTTTTCACCTGAGACTCTGCCTCCGGACATCGCCTGTTTCAATAAAGGTGCCAACGGAAACTTGCCGGGCTGACAATCCTTGAACAGCCGGGGTTGATATATTCCAATACCGCTAAAAGTTAGTTTAGCTGAACCCGTTTCAGATATAAGATTGTCGGTGAGCATGAAATCACCTTCAGGGTTGTGTGACGGGTTATCGACCATCACGAGGTGTGCATCAAACTCTTCAGAAATATCCATTTCTTCATAAGCCATATCTGTCCAGATATCACCGTTGACGACCAGGAAAGGCAGGCCTTCGAACCAGTCCAGCACTTTGAAAATACCCCCTCCGGTTTCAAGAGCCCGGCCATGTCCCTCGGGCGAGTAGGTAATTCGGCAACCAAAGCGTTGACCGTCTCCAAGAAAGTCTTCCACCAAATGCCCAAGGTGCGCATGGTTAATAACCAGTTCTTGTATACCTGCCTGAACCAGTGCCTCGATGTGATGCTGAATCAGTGGACGACCGGCAACTTCCAGCAAAGGTTTTGGAATGGAGTCCGTCAGCGGACGCATTCGCTCCCCCCTGCCTGCCGCCAAAATCATTGCTTTTTGTGGTTTCATGCCTTTAGTTACTTAAGAATTGCGAAAAATCATTATTTTTTTTTATGACAAGCCATAGAATTACAATGTTAAAACACATATAAATTGATTTATGTCAGCTATATAGTGTCGGCTAAATCAAATTTGTCACCTATAATAGAAAATTCTGACAAATACCAATAATTCATAACAATTAACATCACAAACAAGGGAAACATTGAAATGAAAAAGTTACTCTCTCTTTTATTCCTTGCCGTTTTGCCATTCAGTGCGAACGCTGTTGACCTGGCCAACGGTCAGGAAATCAACAAAAGCTGCGCACTCTGTCACGGTAACATTGGTCAGGGTACTCCGGGTAAACTCTCGCCTCGACTGGCTGGTCTACCTAAAGAATACCTTATCAAAGTTACCAAGGAATATCGCGATGGAGTGCGTAAAAACCCACTGATGGTCAAAACTGCCAGTATTGACAAAATGACCGATGCTGACATTGAAGATATCTCTACCTATCTTTCAATGATCGATATCCGTCCTGATGCCAGCTTTAACGTAACCCAGTCCAGCGGTAACGTAGAAGAGGGCGAAGAAATTTACATGGATGAATGTAAAACCTGTCATGCCCGTGATGGTTACGGCAACCCCAGGAAAGATGCTCCCCCACTTGCCGGTCAGCATGTCGAGTACCTTTACCAGTCCATGAAAATGTTTCAGTTCAAAAGCCGTCTGCATGACAACGATGAAGATGATGAAACATTTGATGAACTAAAAGATGTTGAGCTTTCCAACCTGACTTCATTCATAGCAACACTGGATGACGAGAGCTTTAAAGACGGCTTCAAGGTTCAGCTGCCAAAAGTTGCCAAAGCCGACATTAATAAATCAAAAGCCGTTGCCGAAACACGTGAGAAAAGCAACCTGATCATCACTGACATCAAACAGACTGTGGTTCAAATGCCATTGGGTGAAGGTGTTGGCGTTCAAGATGCTATCGATGCAATGCTTTCCAAGGCGGTTGAGCTTAACCAGAAACTGGTGGCACAGCAGTATGTTTCAAAAGAACTTGAAGCACGCGGTATCGAGTCACCTTACCTCTCTATCTTCCAGTTCTGTACACCAACGGATGCTCGCCTGATGGTTATGGCCAACCCCGTCTTCGCGAGTTACATGCCATGCCGTATCTCAATGGTTGAAGATCAGCAAGGCAAGATTCAGTTGATGATGCTTAACCTGGATATCATCATTGAGAACAACTTCCTGCCACAGGAAGTGGTTGAAACCGCCATCCGTGTAAACCAGAACATGCTGGATATCATGGTTGCAGGTACAACCGGCGAATTCTAACCAGTAGAATTTGTATTTACTCACTAAATAGCACGGCTTTGGCCGTGCTTTTTTTTGCCTGAATTATGTGAAAATATCACGATAATCAATTAATGGAGATAACAATGAACGAAGTTTTAAAAGCGCTTCAATTTCGACATGCCTGCAAAAAGTTTGACCCGGCAAAGAAAATTCCGGATCAGACCCTGCATGATATTTTGGAATGTGCGCGGTTATCACCTTCCTCGTTCGGTATGGAACCCTGGAAATTCCTGGTTATCCGGAACATGGATGTGCGTGAAAAATTAAGAAGCGCCTGTTGGGATCAACCGCAGATAATCGACTCCAGTGCAGTGGTTGTTATTCTGGAAAAGAAAGATATCACCCTGCCCGGTTCAGATTACGTCAAAAAACAGTTTCACCGTCGTGGTTTGTCAGCTGAAGCCGAAGCTGCTTACATTGAAAAGTATGCCGTCCATTATGCCAGTGAAATTGATCCGGTTATCAATCACTATGCCTGGGATTCCAAGCAGTGCTATATAGCCCTGAGTAATATCATGACAGGCGCGGCATCTGCTGGTGTTGATAGTTGTCCTATAGAAGGTTTTCAGAAACAGGCCGTGGAAGAGGCGCTTGAAATAGATACCAGTAAGTATGAAGCTGTAGTGCTGGTTGCACTGGGATATCGTGCAGGAGAACAAACGCCACGCTATCGCTTGAGTTTTGATGAGGTTGTTGAGTTTATTGATTAGTTTACTTATAACCTCTCTAATTAATTTTTCGAAGACGCATAAATCCTTCCCTGGAGCTTGGCAGCAGCATCCATGCTGCTGACACTTCTCAAAATCAACTTCGAGAGGTTATATATCCAAATCTGCAAATTTACTGTCCTTTACCTTTCATTGAATCAAAGAACTCATCATTGGTTTTGGAAACTTTGAGCTTGTCGAACAGAAATTCCATTGCCGCAAGTTCATCCATAGGATGCAGAATTTTTCTGAGAATCCACATTTTCTGCAGTTCATCAGGTTTCATTAACAGATCTTCACGCCTGGTTCCGCAACGGTTGATATTGATCGCAGGGAAAATACGTTTTTCCGCAATACGACGATCCAGGTGCACCTCCATGTTACCGGTGCCTTTGAATTCCTCGTAGATTACGTCATCCATTCTTGAACCGGTATCAACCAGTGCAGTGGCGATAATCGTCAGACTGCCACCCTCTTCAACATTACGTGCAGCACCAAAGAAACGTTTTGGACGATGCAAGGCGTTAGCATCAACACCACCGGTTAGCACTTTACCGGAGGATGGAATTACCGTGTTATAGGCACGCGCAAGACGAGTGATGGAATCAAGCAGAATAACAACATCCTTTTTGTGTTCGACCAGGCGCTTGGCCTTCTCGATAACCATTTCGGCAACCTGAACGTGACGCGCCGCCGGCTCATCAAATGTCGAAGAAATCACTTCACCGCGAACCGAACGGGCCATCTCGGTAACCTCTTCCGGCCTTTCATCGATCAGCAGAACGATCAGGTAACATTCCGGGTGGTTATGCGCAATCGATTGCGCAATATTTTGCAGGATCATTGTTTTACCTGCTTTAGGTGGTGAAACAATCAAGCCACGCTGACCTTTACCGATGGGTGCAACCAGATCAATTGTTCTGGCAGTTATATCTTCGGTACTACCGTTTCCAACCTCGAGTTTTAACTGCTTGTTGGCAAATAACGGCGTAAAGTTTTCAAAAAGAATTTTGCTCTTGGCATTTTCAGGTGAGTCATAGTTAATCTCGTTAACTTTGAGCATCGCGAAATAACGTTCGTTATCTTTTGGTGGCCTGATTTTTCCGGCAATGGTATCACCAGTTCTTAAACTAAAACGTCGGATCTGGCTTGGTGAAACATAGATATCATCCGGGCCTGCAAGGTAAGAACTGTCTGCAGAACGCAGGAAGCCAAAACCATCCTGAAGAATTTCCAATACACCGTCACCATAGATATCTTCGCCTTTTTTTGCATGACTCTTGAGTATTGCAAAAATAACGTCCTGTTTACGGGAGCGGCCAATATTTTCAATGTTCATGGAATTTGCCAGTTCGAGCAGATCCGGCATAGGCATTTTTTTGAGTTCTGTTAGATTCATAGTGTTAAAGGAAAAATTTCAGGATAATGAATTGGCAATGAGGGCTCATCACCAGGTTGATTAATTCAGGAGATATAAATGATTTCGCTTTGAAATTAAGCGTACCAGAGAGTCTAGCACGCTATCGGAATACGTCCAGTTTTTATTAGATATTGCTATCAATAAATGCAACCAGCTGTGATTTGGAAACAGCGCCAACCTTGGTTGCTTCAGGTTCACCATCTTTAAACAGCATCAGGGTAGGAATACCACGGATACCATACTTTGGTGGTGTATTTGGGTTCTCATCAATATTAAGTTTTACCACGGTCAATTTGCCCTGGTATTCACTGGCAATCTCATCAAGAATCGGCGCGATCATTTTACAGGGACCACACCAGTCAGCCCAGTAATCAACTAATACAGGTTCACCGGCATTTAATACTTTTTCATCAAAAGCATCATCGGTGACATGAACAATGAGTTCACTGCTCACTAGCTTCTCCAAATTTGTGAATTATTTAAAAGTGTAAGTCAACGTACACAGGCTGAAATAATGCCATACAATTCATCGAACTGCCTGCGAACTGACGTTATTTCATATGAAAAGACTTTTAAATGCAAGCATGAGGGTAAATTTTCTTGTTTTACGGTATGCTTAGCGAATGACTCAAGAACATCTCAGCAAGACCCCGTTTAGCCAATTCAATTTTGAACCAGCCATTCAGCAAGGTATTGAATCCAGCGGCTTTTCCTATTGCACACCTATCCAGGCTGAATCACTGCCATTTGCCCTGCAGGGTAAAGACATTGCCGGACAGGCTCAAACAGGCACCGGAAAAACCGCAGCATTTGTGTTGGCAACTTTACACAAACTTTTATCAACCCCGGCCAAACAAACAGAAAAAAAACAGCCCAGGGCATTAATGCTGGCACCGACCCGTGAGCTTGTCATTCAAATAGAAAAAGATGCGCAGCAACTTGCCCAATTTACCGATTTAAAAATTGGCGCTGTATTTGGTGGTACCGGATATGACAAACAGCAGAAAATGGTTGAAGAAGGCCTGGATATACTAATCGGCACTCCCGGCCGTCTGATAGATTTCTTCAAACAGCATCTTTACAACCTCAAATCGATTGATGTGCTTGTACTAGATGAAGCTGACCGAATGTTCGACCTCGGCTTTATTAAGGATATTCGTTACCTTATTCGCCGTTGTCCACCACCTGACAAAAGACAGGGCCTGTTATTCTCGGCCACCCTGTCATACCGTGTTACAGAGTTAGCTTACGAACACATGAACAACCCGGTTACGGTAAAAATTGAAGCCGAAATGACAGCCGACCGGATTCAACAAACCGGCTACATGGTTGCCAATGAAGAAAAAATCCCCCTGTTGATTGGTCTTCTCAGGAAAATGGACGCTTTCCGAACCATTGTGTTTGTTAACACCAAGCGTGCTGCTGATGAAGTCTGGGGTTTTCTTGAAGGCAATGGTATCAAGACCGCCATTCTTTCCGGTGATGTTCCACAGAAAAAACGTTTAAGCCTGTTAAAAAGGTTTCAAAATGGTGAACTCGATGTTCTTGTAGCAACAGATGTTGCTGCACGCGGATTGCATATTCATGATGTCAGCCATGTCATCAACTATGACTTGCCGGAAGATGTTGAAGATTATGTTCATCGTATAGGCCGCACCGCCCGGGCTGGTGCCAGTGGTGATGCCATCAGCTTTGCCTGCGAAACCTATGCTTTTTCATTACCTGAAATTGAATCTTTCATCGATGCCAAGATCGAAATGAAGCCGGTAAGTACAGACCTGTTAGCTGAAGTTGATCCCAAAAGCCGTAAACGCCGCGATAAAAGCGACCGAATCAGCAGCAAGAAAAAAACCAGTCACAAAAAACATGGCAAAGGTTCTGGAAAAGGACATGCTAATAGATCAGGAAACAGGCGACCTCACAATCGTTCATCGCATAAAAAATCACCTGAAAGTTCACCTGAAAAACCATCGGAAAAATCATCCTAAAAACCAGGAACTTCCAAAGAATGACTGAAATAGAGATCCCTGTCGATAACAAGTGCTCAAGATGCACCGGGACGATCTGCTGCACATATATTACCGAGGCTCTTGATACGCCCCGCTCGAAAAATGATTTCAAACATCTACTCTGGCAGGTTTCTCATCAAAACATTGAAATCTACAAAGATGAAAGTGGCTGGTACCTGCTGATTTCAGGCCGTTGTGAACATATTCAAGACAATGGTGCCTGTGGTATTTATGAAGACCGCCCTGAAATTTGCCGGGAATATTCAAATGACTGGTGTGAATTTGATGAATCTGCAGAAAAAGGCTTTATTCATCATTTCAGAAACTACCAGGAATTGCTTTCCTACTGCAAAAAACGATACAAGCGCTGGTGATTTGCTAAAAGTTTAATAACTCATGCTTGTGAGAGCCAGGCCAGGTAAGACAGATCAAGGCAAGGCACAAAAATATGCGAAAAAGTCGAGTTTATTCTTAATATATGAGCATTTTGAGGATATTTTTAACGCGGTATCGTGCCAAAACAGTGCACCTGGATGTTACTTTATTTCTCAATTATTGACTCCCCTTATCCTTCCCCATAACGCTTTGATTAGCCCATTCAATACCGTTATAGGTAGGATTCAGCCCGTATTTAAAAACTAGGGTATTTTTTTCTTAAATTTACCTTCTTTTTTCATACCTTATGCTGTTGAAGTTAACAGCACTTAATCAAATAACACTTTCATATATGATGGGAAGGAGAGAAGTATGTCTACCAGCCTTATTTTTGCACTAGCCTGTGCCGCGGCAGCAATTGTCTACGGCATATGGTCAGTGAAATGGTTGCTTGCCAAACCGCGTGGCAACGAAAAAATGATTGAAATCAGTAATGCTGTTCAGGAAGGCGCATCAGCATACCTGGCACGCCAGTACACTACTATTGGTTTTGTTGGAATTGTCCTGTTTGCAGTCATGGGCTACTTCCTTGATATGGCATCTGCAATTGGTTTTGCTATTGGTGCAATCTTTTCCGGTGCTGCTGGTTATATTGGAATGAACATTTCGGTACGCGCCAATGCCAGAACAGCAGAAGCCGCGCATAATGGCATGAACGCAGCATTCCAGGTCGCTTTTCGTGGCGGTGCAATTACCGGTCTGCTGGTTGTTGGCCTCGGTCTGCTTGGTGTTGCCGGTTACTTCGCCATCTTACAGATGATGGGGACTGATACAGACAGCATCCTTCACGCCCTTGTCGGCCTGGCTTTTGGTGGTTCCCTGATATCGATTTTTGCCCGTCTTGGTGGTGGCATTTTTACCAAGGGTGCGGATGTTGGTGCTGATATCGTTGGTAAAGTCGAAGCGGGTATTCCTGAGGATGATCCACGCAACCCGGCTGTAATTGCTGATAACGTTGGTGATAATGTTGGTGACTGTGCCGGTATGGCAGCTGACCTGTTCGAGACCTATGCCGTGACCGTGGTAGCCACAATGCTGCTTGGCAGCTTGATGGTTAGCGGCGCTGCAACCACAAACGCTATCATCTATCCACTGGTTCTTGGCGGTGTATCTATCGTTGCTTCCATCATTGGTACTTTTTTCGTGAAAGTATCCGATGGCGGTAAAATCATGAATGCGCTTTACAAAGGCCTGATTGTGTCAGGTGTCCTTGCAGCTGCAGCATTCTATCCGGTTACCGATGGCCTGTTCCCTGAAGGTATTTCAGTTGGTGATCAGGTTATTCCGGCTATCAATGTCTTCTACGCCACATTGATTGGTTTAGCTCTGACTGCCGCCATGGTTATCATCACCGAATATTACACGGCAACAGAATATGCTCCAGTCAAACACATTGCTGAAGCCTCCACGACTGGTGATGGCACCAACGTGATCGCCGGCCTTGGTGTATCGATGAAATCAACTACTGCCCCGGTTCTTGCAGTGTGTGCCTCTATCTGGGGTGCTTACGAGCTAGCCGGTCTCTACGGTATCGCAGTAGCTGCAACCAGTATGCTTTCAATGACAGGTATCATTGTTGCGCTTGATGCATACGGACCCATTACCGACAACGCTGGCGGTATTGCTGAAATGGCTGAGCTGGACGACTCCATTCGTAATATTACCGATCCACTGGATGCCGTTGGTAACACAACAAAAGCAGTAACCAAAGGCTATGCCATCGGTTCTGCCGGACTTGCCGCACTGGTACTCTTTGCTGACTTCACCAATGGACTTGATGCCGCCAACAAAAGCGTCGATTTCGCCCTCAATGATCCGGCTGTTCTGATCGGTCTGTTTATCGGCGGTCTGATTCCATACCTTTTCGGCGCCATGTCAATGGAAGCTGTTGGACGTGCAGCTGGTGGTATTGTTAACGAAGTACGCCGTCAGTTCCGTGAAAAACCAGGCATCATGGATTATTCCGAAAAACCTGATTACGGCAAAGCCGTTGACATGCTGACCAAGTCTGCAATTAAGGAAATGATCATTCCTTCATTACTGCCTGTACTGGCACCTATCGTTGTTGCCTTTGGTATGGAAGCGTTAATGGGTGACGGTGCTGGAATCAAGGCCTTGGGCGGTTTACTGATTGGTACAATCGTTACCGGCCTGTTTGTTGCTATCTCTATGACCACCGGTGGTGGAGCCTGGGATAACGCTAAAAAATATATCGAAGATGGTAACTTTGGCGGCAAAGGTTCTGATGCTCACAAAGCAGCCGTTACCGGTGACACAGTTGGTGACCCGTACAAAGATACTGCAGGTCCTGCTGTTAACCCATTGATCAAAATCATCAACATTGTTGCTCTGTTGATAATTCCCCTGATCTAATGGTTTAAAGCTGAAACTGTTTACTTCCCTTTGCTATCTGAAGGGAAGTGAACAGGCAAATAAAAACCGCCTTTGGATACTCGATTCAAGAGTTCCTCAGGCGGTTTTTTTATCTTTTAAAAAAACGGCTTACTTTACGTATTAACGTCGACGCGAAGCCTTTTTCTTTGCGGCCTTCACCTGTTTTTTCTTTGGTGACACTTTCTTTTTGACCACTTTTTTCTTCGCGGTTTTTTTGGAAACTTGCTTGGTTGGTGCTTTCTTTAACGGCTTTTTTGACGGGAGCTTTTTTTTTGCCGCTTTCTTTTTTACAGCTTTCTTTTTTGCAGGGGCCTTTTTCACAGGTGTCTTCTTCACTGCTGCTTTTTTTGCGACAGCTTTTTTGGCTACTGCTTTTTTCACGACCTTTTTCTTGGTAACAGCCTTTTTGCCAGCCGTTTTTTTATCGACCTTTTTTGGGGTAACCTTTTTCTTAACTGCAGCCTTTTTAACCACTTTCTTTTTGGCTGCTGTTTTCTTGGCTACCTTTTTCTTAACTGCGGCCTTTTTAACCACTTTCTTTTTGGCTGCTGTTTTCTGGCTTACCGCTTTCTTTGTCGCAGTTGCTTTTTTCTTCGTAGTTGATTTCTTAGCTTTTTTCTCTGAAGAAGCCGTCGCCGCTTTTTCTTCAGTTTTTAGTTTAGATGTTTCCTTGCTAGATTTCTCTTTGCCAGGTTTCTCTTTTGTAGATTTCTCTGGGGTAGATTTCTGTGCAACTGCTTTATCTGCTTTACCTTTAGCCTTTTCCTTGGCCTCTTCAGCCGCAGCAATTTCAGCCATTTCCTGCTGCAAACGTTTACGAGGAGGTCTGCCACGACGTCTCGGACGATCATCATCGCTTTTGGGTGCCATCAACGCCTTCAAGAGCGACTCATCCATTGGCAGAGTTGATTCACCATCATCTTCGGGTATTTCTACCGGTGGCAATGCATCAAGTAACTTGACGGCTTTCCTGAAAATCTTCTTTTCCGTCTGGTTGCCAGGTACTGGAACCATTTTATTCTGCTTACCATAGAAACTTTCAAGTGGCATCATGATCATTTCACAGTTTCTAAGGCGGTTGGCAATATTTTCTTCGTAATCGTCCGGACGACTGCGAATTTTTTCTCCGCATTCGTTACACATGCCTTCGACAATCGGGGGATTATTATAGATGTTGTACTTTGCACCACAATTCTGGCAGGTAATCTGGCCGACCAGGTGCTCCATCAGGTCATCCGGTTCAATATCAATTTTAACTACAGCATTTAACGGGCGTCTCAGCCCCTTTAGCAAAATATCCAGCGTTTCGGCCTGACCGGTACTACGGGGAAAATCCTCCATGATGAAGCCATCCTGGGCATCTGCCCGGGCTACACGGATGCGCAAAGCAGCCATAATCAGTTCATCTGAGAATTTACCGGCAAAAGCAGCTTCTTTAACCAAACGGCCCAGTTCGGTTTTTTCTGCTGCAATTTCGGTAAGGGTGCTTTCTAGAGTTAAAACCGGGATCTTGTAATGATCCGCAAGACTTCTGGCCAGTTGTTCTTTACCGGAACCCGGAAGACCAAGAAGGATGATTCTCATAATATTTCCATTTTGTTGTTTTGGTACCGATAAAAGCCAAATCAGGAAATTTACCGGCAAGTGCTGCCTATTTGTAAATTCAGGGCATAGTGTTTTGAGTTGAATCAGAAAAAATATACCAATTCAATGAGTTATAATTTGAGTTCAGAGCTGCCCTGATACCCCCTAGTCAATATCAGATTCCCCTTAAAGTCAATAAAATTAATGAGTTAATCGCGATTTAGACCGCAATTTTAACCATTTTTGCGTTTTTTGCTTCCTGATGCGGCCAATATTCATGCCTAATCCAGTTTCGCCTGAAAACAAATCATCATCAGCGCTAAATGAGAATCAGTTAAACTGTTACCACAGGTAACAACTAGCCATTAGCATCATTATCTGTAAAAATACGCCGCAATTTTCCATACGATCACACATTTCTAATCTATTCATATAACCCGAAAGGAAATACTATGACTGCAAAGAACGCGTTTTACGCTCAATCTGGCGGTGTTACCGCTGTTATCAACTCTTCTGCCTGTGGTGTTATTGAAACCGCCCGTAAACACCCTGACAAAATTGCCAATGTTTACGCCGGCCGCAACGGTATTATCGGCGCACTGACTGAAGATCTGATTGATACCAGCAAGGAATCAGATGAAGACATCGCCGCACTGAAAAACACTCCGTCCGGTGGTTTCGGCTCCTGCCGCTTCAAGCTGAAAAGCCTGGAAGACAATAAACGCGAATACGAACGCCTGATCGAAGTTTTCAAAGCCCATAACATCGGCTACTTCTTCTATAACGGTGGCGGTGACTCAGCTGATACCTGTTACAAGGTTTCCCAGCTGTCTGAAAAAATGGGTTTCCCGGTTCAGGCTATCCACGTACCTAAAACCGTTGATAATGACCTGCCCATCACTGACAACTGCCCTGGTTTCGGATCTGTAGCCAAATACATCGCAGTTTCCACACTTGAAGCATCCTATGACGTTCGCTCTATGGCTGCGACTTCTACCAAAATCTTCGTTATCGAAGTTATGGGACGTCATGCTGGCTGGATTGCTGCTGCCGGTGCATTGGTTGAAGATTACGGTATTCCGGTTGTGACACTGTTCCCTGAAGTTGAATTTGACCAGGAAAAATTCCTTGCTGCCGTTGATGCCAAGGTAAAAGAACATGGTTACTGCTCAATCGTAGTTTCTGAAGGTTGTCACTGGCCTGACGGTAAATTCCTGGCTGAACAGGGTACCCGCGACTCATTCGGCCACGCCCAGCTAGGTGGTGCTGCCCCGGTTGTTGCCAACATGATCAAAGATGCCCTGGGATACAAGTTCCACTGGGCCGTTGCTGATTACCTGCAGCGTGCAGCCCGTCACCTGGCTTCCGAGTCTGATGTTGAGCAGGCTTATGCACTGGGTGCTGCAGCTGTGGAAAAAGCGATTGAAGGCAAAAACTCGATCATGCCAACTGTTGTGCGTGAATCATCCAATCCTTACAAATGGAGCATTGGTGAAGCACCTCTGAGTGAAGTGGCTAACGTTGAGAAAATGATGCCTATGGACTTCATTTCTGATGATGGCTTCGGTATCACTGACAAGTGTAAAGAATACCTTTACCCTTTAATCAAAGGTGAAGCCTATCCAGAGTATGACGACAATGGCATGCCCAAATACGTCACTATGAAGGGTATTTCAGTTGAGAGAAAACTCGCTGATTTCGAGCTGTAATTCTCGATAACATCTTCCTCGCCACATGAGGGCTTGTAAAGGGTGTTCCAATATTTGGGCACCCTTTTTTGTTTCTTCCACTCGACTAAATGACGCTTTCATATTCTTTTTTCGATAACGCCGTAAATACATCCCTGTAGGCTCTACCTCGGCATCCATGCCTCAGAAGTATCGAAAAAAGAACATTGAAACCATCCTGCCTATAGCTCGGTGCTATCAGGTCTTTCCTGAATTCAGGAAAGACCTTTAGACCTAAAACCATCCTGATTAGGTCTTAAATTTTAGATTTCTCGTTCCAGACAAGTAATGATTCCAGTATGATTGCGAAGCTATTAATAACTCAACAGTGAGGAAATCATGAATCTCGATCGCGTCAGCTCAGGAAACATCCCGGAAGAAATCAATGTCATCATCGAAATTCCGGCTCACTCAGACCCGGTTAAATACGAAGTCGACAAAGAATCAGGCGCCATGTTTGTTGACCGATTCATGACTACAGCCATGTACTATCCATGTAATTATGGTTACGTACCTCACACATTATCCAAAGATGGTGACCCTGCTGACGTTCTGGTTGCAACGCCAATTCCACTGATTAGTGGCTGTGTCGTTAAGTGCCGTCCGATCGCTGTACTCAAAATGACTGATGAGTCAGGTGATGACGCAAAAATTCTCGCTGTACCCGTCGGTAAGCTATGCAAACAATGGGATAGAGTAGAAGGACCGGAAGACATGTCAAAATCTCTTCTGGATCAGATCTCCCACTTCTTCGAGCACTATAAAGATCTTGATGAAGGCAAATGGGTTCGTGTTGAAGGCTGGGGTGATGCCGAAGCAGCCAAGCAGGAACTCCTGGATTCAGTCAAGCTTTACCAGGAAGCCCCCGAGAAGCCTGCCTTCTAATGCCTGCCTTATTATGAAAGTCTGTATTGTTTCCGATAGTCACGATCACATCCCTCTTCTGGATGCCGCCGTGGCAGAAGCTAAAGAAGCTGGTGCTGAAGCTGTGCTGCACTGCGGCGACGTTGTTGCACCCTCAACCCTGAGTTGTTTGAAAAAACATAACCTGCCGGTTCATGTTATTCACGGAAACAATACCGGCGATCTGTATGCGCTGAGCCGGCTGACGAACCGCCCGGAAAGCATCTTTCACTACTATGGTATGGATGCCGGTTTTGAACTTGCCGGTAAAAAAATCTTCCTGGTGCATTATCCTCACTATGCCGAGGCTATGGCGGTAACCGGCGACTGGGACCTGGTGTGCTGTGGCCACAGCCATAAAGTCACCATTGAAGAGAAAAAGAACTGTAAAAACTCAATCACCTACCTGGTTAACCCCGGCACAATCGGCGGTGTAGGCCGGGACCGCGCCACATATATCCTGGCAGACCTTGAAACAATGAGTTTTGACGTGCATGATATTCCTAAATCCATCGAGCACCAGGTACAGGCTACTGCCACAACTGCCAGTTAACCTTCTTCAGACTTGAGTAAACTGACGCACTTCAACGCCGCCGGCGATGCCCATATGGTCGATGTCGGCAGCAAACCCACCTCGCACCGGATCGCTGTGGCAGGTGGTGACATCACCATGCAACCTGAAACCCTGGAATTAATCGAAACTGGCTCTCACAAAAAAGGCGATGTGCTGGGCATTGCCCGCGTAGCAGCCATCATGGCAGCCAAAAAAACAGCTGACCTGATCCCACTTTGCCACCCGCTGCCGCTTACCCATATCACAATTGAATTTAACATTGATAAAGTCGACTCCAGGGTAATTTGCCAGGCCACTGCTGAAACCCGGGGCCAGACAGGCGTAGAAATGGAAGCATTAAATGCTGTTCAGGTCGGCCTTTTGACTATTTATGACATGTGCAAATCAGTGGACCGGGGCATGCAGATAGAACGGGTACGTTTGCTGGAAAAATCCGGTGGTAAAAGCGGTAACTGGAAACGTGAAGAGTAATTTGAGCAAATACCATGGGTAAGATATATCGCAAAGCCAGTTTCCTGACCAGCGCTGCAAAATTAGCGCAATCGCCTCAGGACGAAGGCTATGAAGTTGCCTTTGCCGGCAGGTCCAATGCCGGAAAATCCAGTGCTATCAATACGTTATGTGATCAAAAAAGCCTGGCCAGAACCAGTAAAACACCTGGTCGCACCCAGTTACTTAATTTTTTCTCTCTTGATGACGATCGCCGCATAGTCGATCTGCCCGGTTACGGTTTTGCCAAGGTATCAGCAAACCTGAAACGCCAATGGCAGGGCACTCTTGCTGATTATCTTGAGCACCGACAGTGTCTTCAGGGCATTTTTCTGATGATGGACTGTCGTCACCCGCTTAAGGACAACGACCGACAGATGCTGGAATGGGCGGCACATATTGGCCTGCCAGTGCATGTGCTACTGACCAAGGCCGATAAATTAAAAAAGAACCCGGCTAATAACACGCTGTTTAAAGTCAAAGAAACAATTAAAACCATCAGTTCCGACTTTTCCGTTCAGTTATTTTCATCGCCTAAAAAGACCGGCCTGGATAAAGCTTACGAAAAACTCGATAAATGGTTTGATTATTAGCAAAAAAAAGGGGCACTCAATGAGTGCCCCTGAATTAATTTCGACATTGTTAGTCGAGGATCGCTAAAGGGAGGGGAAAACGATCCAGCGTCATGCAACGCTTAATTCTATGACCGACGCCGGGCTTAAAAGTTTCCGTAAAAGTTTACAGATTTCAGATTTCCTTATTTTCCGAGTAATTTTTGCCTCACTAATGAGCTTCCTCCCAGTTCATACCCTGTCCAACATCCACTACCAGTGGCACATCCAGTGATGCGGCATTTTCCATTCTGGATTTAATTTCGCTCACAGACTTATCCAGAACATCTTTGCGAATCTCGAAAACCAGCTCATCGTGGACCTGCATCAGCATTTTTACGGCTATATCCTGCTGCTGGCGTAACCAGCCATCAACATCCAGCATTGCGCGTTTGATAATATCAGCTGCACTTCCCTGCATCGGGGCATTTATAGCCGTTCTTTCTGCCGCCTGGCGACGCATGCCATTGCGGGAATTGATTTCCGGAAGATACAGACGCCTCCCGAAAATCGTTTCAACATAGCCTTTTTCATGGGCCAGTTCACGTGTGCGATCCATGAATTCCTTTACACCCGGATATCGTTCAAAGTAAAGATCCACATAGCTTTGCGCCTCTGCCCGACCGATGTTCAGTTGTTTGGCCAGGCCAAACGCCGACATACCGTAAATCAGGCCGAAGTTAACCGCCTTGGCCGAGCGACGTTGTTCTGTCGTAACCTGTTCCAGCGAATCCACCGCAAACACTTCTGCCGCCGTGGCACTGTGCACATCAAGCCCCTGTGAAAAGGCATTCAGCAAGCCCTTGTCAGCTGAGAGATGAGCCATAATGCGAAGTTCAATTTGTGAGTAATCCGCTGCAACCATGATGTGATCATCAGCCGGAATGAATGCCTTGCGAATTTTGCGGCCATCTTCAGTTCGAACCGGAATATTTTGCAGGTTGGGATCTGATGATGACAAACGTCCGGTCGCAGCCACGGCCTGATGATAACTGGTATGCACCCGCCTGGTTTTAGGGTCAACCATCTGTGGCAGAGTATCAACATAGGTTGATTTCAACTTGGAAAGGCCACGATGTTCCAGAAGCAGGCCGGGTAATTCATGCCCCATTTCAGCCAGTTCCTGCAGCACATTTTCGGCAGTGGATGGAGCCCCCTTGGGTGTCTTGGCAACTACCGGTAACTCGAGTTCTTCAAAAAATATCTGGCCTATCTGTTTGGGTGATCCCATATTGAATTCACGACCGGCAAGGCTGTACGCTTTTTGTTCCAGGTCATGCAAGCGCTTGGCAAGTTCAGATGACTGTTTCTGAAGCAGGGCTGTATCGATGCGCACACCATTTCTTTCTATACGTGATAACGCGCTCAGCAATGGCACTTCCATTTTTTGCAGTAATTCTGCCAGGCGTTTCTCAGGTTCAAGTTGCGGCCACAGCACCTGGTGCAGACGCAGGGTGATATCCGCATCTTCTGCCGCGTAAGGACCGGCTTTTTCAATTTCCACCTGGTCAAATGTCAGCTGTTTTTTGCCTTTGCCGGCGATATCTTCAAAATGGATGGTTTTATGATTCAGGTATTTTTCTGACAACGCATCCATATTATGACGCGATGCAGTTGAATCCAGTACGTACGACTCAAGCATGGTATCAAAGGCAATACCTGTTAAATTAATGTCATACCGAGCCAGTACACTCATATCGTATTTAAGGTTCTGCCCGACTTTCTTTGTGCTTTCATCTTCGAGGATAGGCTTGAGTTTTTGTAGAACAATTTCCCTGGAAAGCTGATCGGGTGCCCCCGGATAACTGTGTGCAACCGGCACATAAGCCGCTTTGCCTGGTTCAACACAGAACGAAACACCTACCAGTTCAGCCTGCATGTAATTCAGGCTGGTTGTTTCAGTATCAAAAGCAAACAGCGGAGCGCTTTTTAGTTTTTCCAGCCAGGTATCAAAATCGGCTTCGGTCAGCACAACACTGTACTCGGTATCCAAGGCCGGTTGAGGTTTTTCTGCTGATGAAGTTGAATCATCTGAGCCAGCTACACCATGATTGCCATCAGGACCAGCCTCAAGGTCAGCCAGCAGTCTTCTTGCTTCAATCGCCGTAAACAGCTGGCGAAGTTTTTCAGTATCAGCGCTCTGAGGTACTAGATTCTCCGGTGCCACATCCAGTTTGACATCAGTTTTAATCGTGGTTAACTCGCGTGACAGCGGCAATTGATTTATTGCATCACGCAGGTTTTCTCCTACTTTGCCCTTGATTTGATTCGCGTTTTCAATCACCCGGTCCAACGTTTCAAACTCAGCCAGCCACTTGGCAGCAGTCTTTGGACCACACTTGTAAACCCCGGGGATGTTATCGACAGTATCGCCCATCAATGCCAGGTAATCGATAATCTGTTCGGGCCAGACTGAAAATTTGTCAAACACTCCCTGCCGGTCCATTTCTGTGCCGGACATGGTATTAATCAGGGTTACATGCTGATCGACCAGTTGAGCCATATCCTTGTCACCTGTCGATACCAGCGTTTCCATACCAAGCGCTGATGCCTGACGGGCTAAAGTACCAATGACATCATCTGCCTCTACACCCTCAATAACCAACAAAGGCAACCCCATCGCCCGAATAATGTCGTGCAACGGTTTAATCTGTTGTTTAAGTTCATCAGGTGTTGGCGGCCTGTTGGCCTTGTATTCGGTATACATGTCATCCCGGAACGTTTTACCCGGCGCGTCAAATACCACGGCCATATTCTCCGGCTGGTATTCCGAAACAAGCTTTTTGATCATATTGATCACGCCAACAATCGCCCCTGTTGGCTGGCCTTTTGAATTTGTTAATGGAGGAAGCGCATGATAGGCACGAAAAAGATATGACGAACCATCAACCAGAATAAAGGGCGGTTTTGACATGATCAGTCATTTCCTTTTTTATTTGTTGAATAAAGTTTTACACCACCTTTACCCGCATTTTTTATTTCATACATTGACTGGTCTGCCTTATTGATTAGCGAATTTATGTCAAAACCATGTTCAGGATAAAAAGCAATGCCAATACTCGCGCCCAGCTGTTTTTCATCCCCAAACACAACGAGCTTGTCTGATATAGATTCAATGATTTTTTCTGCAAGCACTTCAATTTCAGTTTTAACTTTCACATCATCAATCAGGGCAACAAATTCATCACCGCCAATTCGACCGACAATATCTGATGAACGCAAACAGTTTTTCAACCTGTTAGCAACTTCCTTAAGTACTTCATCACCGGCATCATGGCCATAGCTATCATTAATATTCTTGAATTCATCAAGATCAATAAACATGATGGCACATTGGGATTGTTGCCGGTTGGCTTTTGATAAAGAGTGTTCGGCAAGATCAAAAAACATCTTGCGATTGGCTAAACCGGTCAAAGAATCGGTATGAGCCATTTGCGCGAGCCTTTCTTCGTATTCCTTGCGCTCTGAAATATCGCGAATATCGGCAATTAATTCGTAATATTTGCCATCTTCACTTGGATGCAACTGCATCATCATATCAGCCGTTAAGATACTGCCATCTTGTTTTATCAGCTCGATTTCACAGCGGGAATGATCAATCTCGTTTGAATTTACGGCATTTTCGAGAATACCAGAAAAGAAAGGTTTTGACTTTTCACTGAAAAATTTCAGTGACGAACGGTTCAGGTAATAATCATTTTCATAGCCCATTATTTTACTGGCAGAATCGCTGACAAAAACTGTTTTACCTGTCATGACATTAATACCAAGAATGATATCGGATCCCGATTCCATCAACTGGCGATAATAATGTTCGCGACGGGACAATCTCACAGTCGCAGTTATGAATGACAGCAGGATCAGAATCACCACGATAGTCTGCAATCCTCTCAAATAGTATGTTTTATTCTTTGCAGCCTCCTCAAGCTGGTTGGTCATATCATTCATCAACTTCAGCAGGACAACGTTGCTTTCCGCCAGGGTTTCAACCAGCTCATTTACCTCTTGCGGACTGAATGATTCATCTGACAGGTTGATATTTATAACCTGGTTAATTGGATTCCAAATGGCAATTGCTTCTTCAAGCATGTTGTGAACTGAAGATCCGGAAAGCTTCTCGATATAAATTTCTTCGCCGGCGGCACTGGTTGCCTTACCTCCATGTTTAAATGCATTCAGCGTCTGATCAAACAGAAACACCGCACCCTGCATTTCCCTGAACTCTTTATCGTAGGATTCCTGCCGGGTTAGCCTGTACTGCATCAGCATTAAAGATTTGGTCATTCGTTGTGACAACATGCGCTGACGTCCGGCCATATTGATATTGACCGAAGACATTTCAAGTTCTGCAGACAAATAAAAGTTCGAAGCCAGCAAAACCAGATCAAAAAACAAGACCAGCATTAAGGGCAGAATGACCCTGCGATACTGACTGAAGATCTGCATCATGTTGAGAGATAAAATCCCAAAGTAACTGTGAGTTAATTGATTTTAACGATTACTTCGGGACTTACCAAGCCTGTGAGCAGGCAATTTTGAGGGTTTTAGAAAAGAAAAAAGGCGCCCTGCGAAAGCAGGACGCCAAGGTCATGGCAACGACTTAAGGATTTAGTTATTTACCTGAACCGGCTGCACCGACAAATTCAGGATAAGCTTCGAGACCACATTCGGCGATATCGACACCGTTATATTCGTCTTCTTCGCTAACTCGAATACCCATAACAGTTTTGATCACCAACCAGGTAATAAAGCTAGTTACAAATACCCAGGCAAAGATTACGCCAGCACCGATGAGCTGCCCCATATAGGTGGCATCGCCGTCAGTAAATGGTACAACCATTACACCGAAGAAACCGACCACACCATGGACTGAGATAGCACCGACTGGATCATCAATTTTGATTTTATCCAGGAATATGATTGAGAACACTACAATCACGCCACCAACAGCACCGATCAGGGTAGCAACTAATGGAGTTGGGTCCGCAGGTTCTGCAGTAATTGCAACCAGGCCAGCCAGTGCACCGTTAAGTGCCATGGTCAGATCAGCTTTACCAAACAGAAGACGGGCTACGATCAGGGCGGCAATCAAACCACCTGCAGCTGCAGCGTTGGTGTTAAGGAACACGTTCGCCACTTCGTTTGCAACCGAAATACCACCCAATTTCAGGGTAGAACCACCGTTGAATCCGAACCAGCCCATCCACAGGATGAAAGTACCGAGTGTAGCTAATGGCATGTTGGCACCAGGAATCGCGTTAATCTGACCATCTTTGCCATATTTGCCTTTACGAGCACCCAGCAGGAGAACACCAGCCAGGGCAGCAGAAGCACCAGCCATATGAACGATACCGGAACCAGCGTAGTCACTGTAGCTCAGTTCGAACAGGCCAAATACTGAGTCACCATTCCAGGTCCAGCTACCTTCCATTGGGTAGATGAAACCAGTCATAACAACGGCGAAGATCAGGAAAGACCAGAGCTTCATACGCTCAGCAACAGCACCAGATACGATTGACATCGCTGTGGCAACGAACACCACCTGGAAGAAGAAGTCAGATGCACCGGAGTAAACTGAGTCACCGTCGAAACCAGCTTCAGCTGATTCTTTCAGTACCGCAGCAACGGCAGCGTCATCCATTCCAGCAACAGTAGTAATTCCAGAAAGGAACATACCGCCACCGTACATCAGTTCGTACCCGATAATCAGATACATGGTACAAGAGATGGCAAACAGAGCCACGTTCTTGGTTAAAATTTCAGTTGTATTCTTCGAACGGACAAGACCAGCTTCTAACATAGAGAAGCCTGCTGCCATCCACATAACCAGTGCGCCACAAATCAGGAAATAAAACGTATCCATGGCGTACTGCAATTCAAAAATTTGATTTTCCATTGCTTACTACCTCGCTGGATTAAAGGGCTTCGGAACCGGATTCACCGGTACGAATGCGAACTACTTGGTTT
Source organism: uncultured Gammaproteobacteria bacterium (assembly GCA_937926265.1). Lineage (GTDB taxonomy): Bacteria > Pseudomonadota > Gammaproteobacteria > Chromatiales > Chromatiaceae > JABDQZ01. Next base: position 391 of record CALAZS010000123.1, on the reverse strand, counting down.
AAGTCAGAGACAAAGATTTTGCCATCACCGATTTTGCCGGTTTTGGCTGCGTCTGTGACAGCTTCGATAACCTGGTCAACCTGGCTGTCATCAATAGCAATTTCAACTTTGATTTTAGGCAGGAAATCAACCACGTATTCTGCGCCACGATATAACTCTGTGTGACCTTTTTGACGTCCGAAGCCTTTAACTTCGACCACTGTGATGCCGGAAACACCGATTTCGGCCAATGCTTCACGGACATCATCAAGCTTAAAAGGCTTGATGATTGCTGAGACCATTTTCATGATAGTACCTCTCGGATTGATTGAATGCCCGGACGGGAGTGACCGGGCATGAATTTAGAAATTAAAGATCTTTAGAGATCATGAACCACCAGTTATCATCTGCG
>CALAZS010000122.1 GCA_937926265.1 uncultured Gammaproteobacteria bacterium | reverse complement strand
GTTAGCGATCATTATGCTCGGCTTTCTGACTGTCGGCTTCTGGTTTAGCAAAAAATCATGGTATCGCCAGGCTGTTATTATTCCGGGATCTATCGCGATTGGCCTGACCGGCCTGTATTGGACTTACGATAGAATTATTATCTAGGTAAAGGCTTAACTAGACTGATTTCTACCAATAGAATAATAAGTAAAGCCTTTCTTAGCTAAACGGGCTGGATCATACTGGTTTCTGCCATCAAAAATAATCGGCGCATTCAGTACCTCTTTGATCAATGTAAAATCCGGCGCTTTAAATTGCTGCCATTCAGTTACAAGAATTAATGCATCAGCATTTTTAAGTGCCGCCTCTTTGGTTCCCATCAGGGTTAAATCATCACGACTACCATAAATTCTCTGGCACTCATCCATGGCCTCCGGATCAAATGCCTGAACCTTTGCACCGGCACTCCAGAGGGCTTCCATAACAACCCTGGAAGGTGCTTCACGCATATCATCAGTTTTGGGCTTGAAGCTCAGTCCCCAGAGTGCGAAAGTTTTTCCGGCCAGGCCATCTTTGAAATGTTCAGAAATTTTGTTGAACAACACATCTTTTTGACGGTAATTCACGGCTTCGACAGCTTTCAACAGTTCACTGTTGTACCCAATGCTATCGGAAGTTCTTATAAGCGCCTGCACATCTTTAGGAAAACAGGAACCACCGTAACCACAGCCAGGGTAAATAAAGTGATAACCAATGCGGCTATCGGAACCGATGCCCTGCCTGACAGCCTCAATATCAGCACCCAATTTATCAGCCAACTGCGACATTTCATTCATGAAACTGATTTTTGTTGCCAGCATACAGTTAGCCGCATACTTGGTGAGCTCGGCACTGCGAACATCCATAACAATTATTCGTTCATGGTTACGATTAAACGGTGCATACAGTTCGCGCATGGTATCGGCAACATCAAGATTATCAGTACCAATGACAATTCGATCAGGCTTGGTACAGTCAGCAACCGCAGCACCTTCTTTCAGGAACTCGGGATTCGATACCACATCAAAATCATAAGTTACGCCACGCTGATCAAGCACTTCCTGAACCCTGGCTTTGACCTTGTCTGCCGTACCTACAGGCACTGTACTTTTGTCTACAATAATTTTGTGGCTTTCCATATGAGTGGCAATGGTTTCAGCCACAGATAAAACATATTTCAGGTCAGCTGAACCATCTTCATCCGGTGGGGTGCCTACAGCAATAAACTGGATTTCACCATGACTGACGCCCTCTTCCGCATTGGTTGAAAAATACAGTCGGCCTTCCTGGTAATTATGCTCGACAAGGGGTGTCAGGCCCGGCTCGTATATTGGAATAATACCTTTTTTCAGATTCTCGACTTTGTCTTCATCGACATCAATACAGTAAACATCGTGGCCGGCATCGGCCAAAACTGCAGCCTGAACCAATCCCACGTAGCCTATTCCAAATACCGTTACTTTCATTGTTATTAATTCTCTTTCCTGAAAAATTTTAGGGATATTACCAGATTTTTTTGACTTTTATTTGACGGTATTAATACATTCACTTAACACTTAAACTAATGGTTATGAACCAGAAAATGCCTGAAACTCCAACGAAAGTCCTGTGGCCGGTTTTGATCTGCTATGAGAATGACCCTGAAATGGATCTGATTTTGAGCGATGAAGAATGGAATAACAGGGAAGATATCAGGCAGCTAAACTTTCAGCCCGGTGATAAGGTCATCGATGTTACCGGCCAGGTTTTTAAACCGGTTACTGACCAGAACAGCCCTGGATCACTTAAGAAGACCCAGGAAAAGATGAAGCTGGAAGATCTGTTGGGATTGATCAAGGCCCATATGTCAGAGTCTGGTGCCTGCTGTGTGGCTAAACTCTATGCACCCGGTTATAAAGAGGCATTCGGGATAATGATTGATTCCAGAAAGGATGAAGCCTGACGGCCTCATCCTCAAAACCTTTTAGTTCAATGCTGACAACGCCGCCGCATAATCGGGTTCCTGGGCTATCTCGGGAACCTGCTCGGTGTATGTCACGTTACCAGCTTCATCAACAACCACTACGGCGCGTGACAACAATCCGGAAAGCACACCCTCTTCGATACCAACACCATAGTCTTTGCCAAAAGCAGGGCTTTTGAAAACTGATAAAGACACAACATTTTCAATTCCTTCTGTGCTGCAAAAACGAGTAAATGCAAATGGCAGGTCAGCAGAAACACTCAAAACAACAGCATTATCCATTGATGCAGCCTCCTGGTTAAAGCGTCTGATTGAATCAGCACAAACTGGAGTATCCAGGCTGGGAAAAATATTCAAAACAACTTTTTTACCTGCAAAGTCCTGCAGGCTGACGTCTGCAAGATCGGTATTTGTTAAAGTAAAGTCCGGTGCTTTTGAACCAACTGCAGGCAGGTCGCCAACAGTATTAAATGGATTACCTTCTAATGTAATTTGGGCCATGTGAATTCCTCTGGTGGGTTAAAGTGTCAAAAATAGTAGTGAAGCCCCTGTCATAATCAAGGACTTTTTTATGTGGTCTTTACATCTGACTTTCTAGCCATTGAGCTTTTTATACGCCTGGTTACGTTGCTCTGCTTCCTCCTGAAGTTGCTCCATGCTGGTATTCAAGTCCCAACCACAGGTATGTTGTTCAACCAGGCTCAGCATCATGTCAACGTGGGATGAATCAGCATTCAGGCACGGAATATATTCGTAGTTCTGACCGCCTGCTTCCAGAAATACATCCCGGTTTTCCATGGCGATCTCTTCAAGTGTCTCCAGGCAATCTGCGCTAAAACCCGGACAAACCACATGGACACTTTTCACACCTTCTTTACCAAGCGCTTCCAGCGTTTGATCAGTGTAAGGTTTCAGCCATTCTTTCGGTCCCAGGCGTGACTGGAAACTTAATTGCCACTGCGTTTCATTCAAACCCAGTTTTTCAGCCAGCAAACGCCCGGTTTTGTGGCATTCACAATGATAAGGATCACCCTTCTCAAGATAATCCCTGGGCACGCCATGAAAAGACATCAACAGTTTTTCCGGCTGCCCATGGGACTGCCAGTAACTCTGTATACTCGATGCCAGGGCATTGATATATTTTTCATGATCATGATAGTGGTTGATAAAACGAAGTTCCGGTACCCAGCGCCAGTTATGAAATTCACTGGTTACAGCATCAAAGGTTGAAGCAACGGTTGATGCCGAGTACTGCGGATACAACGGAAAAACCAATACTCGTCTGACACCCCTGGCACGCAATGCTTCCAGACCATCAGCAACGGATGGATTACCGTAACGCATGGCCAATACAACCTCGAAGCTATCTGGATATTTTTCATTTAAAGCATGGCGCAAGGCATCTGCCTGGTCCTGGGAAATTTTCAACAAAGGAGAACCCTGCTCTGTCCAGATTTTACTGTAGGCTTTGGCAGATCGTGACGGACGCGTATTAAGAATCACCAGGTTTAATACAAACCACCAGACAAGGCGCGGCACTTCAACAACACGCGGATCTGATAGAAACTGTTTCAAGTAACGCCTGACATCCCTGGTTTCACAACTGTCGGGGGTTCCCAGGTTGGTTAGCAAAATACCGGTTTTGGAGATTTCGCGATGATCGAAATCCGGTTCATTTTTGATCTTCAAATGACTTTCCTGATATATATGAAGTTGATTAAGGTGTGATTTTTATTCCATGAAATTGGCAATCGTAGATAACAGGGATTTCACGTCAAGTGGTTTGGTCAGATAATCATCAAAGCCTGCCTCGACTCCCTGGGTGATATTATCCTTCATTGCATTGGCTGTGACAGCGATAACCGGCAAATGTTCCGTGACCGGGTTAGTCTTGAGTTTCTCAAGTACTTCAAAACCATCCATGCCGGGTAAGTTAATATCAAGCAGTACCAGGTCGGGTGATTCTTTTTCAGCCATTTCCAAACCCAGAACAGGCTCATTAGCCTTGATAAGTTGATAGTCAGCGTTACGGGCAATAATCTGCTCCATCAGTCGCATATTGGCGGGATTATCTTCGATATAGAGAATACGTTTTGAATTGTTTTTTTCAACCCGGTTCGACATATCTTCTAATTCGGTTGCAGTGATTTCAGCCTCAACTGCCTGTTTTTGCTGACTCAAAGGCATATCAATCCAAAAGGTACTACCGACATCAATTTTTGACTCAAAGCCAACACGCCCCCCCATCATTTCAGTCAACTGGGTAGTAATCATCAGGCCGATACCAGTACCTTCAATACCACTGGTCTCTGCCCCCAGGCGATTAAATGGTTCAAACAAGCCCGTATGCTTTTCCTCTGGAATACCCGGGCCGGTATCTGCTATCTGGATGCGAACAAAATCATTTTCAATAGTTTGGGCGCTGACTGTGACACTGCCATTATCACGATTGTATTTGATGGCATTGGATATCAGGTTTATCAACACCTGTTTTAATCGGGTGTAGTCAGCCCTGACAAAAAAACTGCATGGTTGATAATCAACTTTAATCGAAAACCGCTCGGCTATTGGTTTTTGCAAGGACTGGCATTCAGCAAAAATATTCTCCAGTGAAACATCTTCTATGCTTAATGTCATTTTTCCGGCTTCAACCCGGGACAGGTCAAGTATCTCGTTAATCAGGCTCAGCAGGTGTTGGCCAGCTGTTTCTATTTCCCTGATGCTGTCGACCTGGTCTTCAGATAATTCATCCATCATCAGCACCTGGGAATAACCGATTATGGCATTCAGAGGCGTACGTAACTCATGGCTCATACTGGATAGAAAACTCGATTTAGCCCGGTTTGCCCTTAATGCCTCATCACGGGCTTCGCGCAACGCCTGGGTGCGCTCCTCAATTACCTGTTCCTGGTTTTCATAAGCCTGTCGGAGTGACTTGTTGGCATAAAACAACTCACGACCCCGTTCTTCGAGAATATGTTCCGCTTCCTTACGGGCTGCTCTTTCCCGTTTCAGGCGTCGTTCAAAAATTTCGAGTTGTTTTTCCAGATCACTCATAAAAACCCTGATGCAGGAAGAAATTATTTGTTTTACAAAATAACGGCATAATGGAGATTAACTTTATAGAAATCAGCTAGAATGAAAAGATAAATTCAGGTTTCATTAACTCAGACAACATGCGGATATTTACTCAAATTCCCAAAAGCCGGGTATTACTTTCGGTTTTGCTGCTGCTTTCTTCCAGTATTGGCTATACCTATGTGCATTCTGGTGAGCATACCAATAGAGATAACAGGCATCATAAAAGCAAAACTGTTCAGGTAATCAATATCAGTTCCGACCTGCGCCTGGAAACCATCTCTTCACAGGGAAACCGCCAATTTATTCAACCTGCCGGTATCAGGCCCTTCAATACAGATGCTGCATCCATTCATGTTCTGAAGCAGCGATTTAAAACCCTGCTTGTCGGAAAAACAGTGCAGTTAAAAATTCACCGGCCTGGTCTGGCACAGGTCCTTTATTCCGGCATGGACGTAGCTGAGCGCCTTCTATATGAAGGCACTGCCAATCTCGATACGAATTCAATGACAGGCATTGGCATGCATGACCAGCAAAAATACATCAATGCTGCAGAATCTGCTTTTCAGGCCAAGCGGGGGTTATGGCAACAGAAACCGGGGTATATCCAAAAGTTCCATCATCCGTTATGGGGGTCAAATCAAATCCCCCAGCCAATGACAAACGCACCAGTTTTCAAACCCTAACCTGAACCTGATCTCAAAAAGCGTATAAAATGGACAGCATGAGTGAAACTTCAAACAAGTCACCTAAAGACCTGATGACTGAAATCAGCGAGATAGAAGCTAACCTGGCTTTTTTTGAAGCCCGCTTTTCGCTGATTGAACATCAACCTGACAGCGCTTACAAACGTGCCCAGGTCAAGGCCTATGAAGCCATGCACGACCAGTTGAGCAATCAGTTAAACAATCTCAAACTCGAACAGGAACTGAAAAAAACCCGCAAAGCTTGAAGCTTTATGCCATCAAGCAGATGCCAAAAAATTTTGCTGTGCTAATCTATTGATATCTCACTGAATAAATTTAATAACCATTATGAGCACACCTCTTGATATTCTCCGCTCGACTGCAGCATTGTCTGGCAGCAATGCGAATTTTATCGAAGAGATTTACGAGCAATATTTACAGGATCCCAATAGTGTCAGTGATGACTGGCGCAAACATTTTGACCAGTTACCAAAATATTCCGAACTGGTTACAAAAGAAGTACCTCATAGCGGTATTCAGCAATATTTTGCCAGCCTTGCAAAAAACATCAGTCAATCGACCAGCAGTAATTACCAGACCCTGAATACCGAAGCAGCGGAAAAACAAGCCGCTGTTTTACGATTGATTAACGCTTATCGTGTCAGGGGACATCAGCATGCCAACCTGGATCCTTTGGCATTGAGAGACCGGGTAGATGTGCCCGACTTATCTCCGGCATATCATAATTTAAGCCCATCTGATCTTGATAAATCCTTTAACACCGGTTCTCTTTATGCAGCCGAGCAGATGACCCTGCGCCAGATTATCGATTTCCTTGAAGAGGTCTACTGTTCCGAGGTCGGTTCCGAGTACATGCATATCACGGATACGGAACAAAAACGCTGGATTCAGAAACGCCTGGAAGGTTACAGAATCTCCCCCGAAATTGATGATGATTTCCGTCGCTGGCTGATGACACTGATCACTGCCGCCGAAGGACTCGAGCGTTATCTTCATACCAAGTATGTCGGGCAGAAACGTTTTTCACTGGAAGGCGGAGAATCGCTTATCCCGTTGCTGGATGAACTGATTCAGCGTTGCGGTGATAAAGGTATTGAAGAAGTCGTCATTGGCATGGCGCATCGTGGCCGCTTAAATGTTCTGACCAACATTCTGGGTAAACCTCCACAGGAAATTTTTGACGAATTCGAAGGTAATAAATCGCTTTCAGATAATGTACTGGCAGGTGATGTCAAATATCACATGGGCTTTTCCACCGACATCACCACACCAGGCAAAAATGTGCATGTTGCGCTTGGCTTTAACCCCTCTCACCTTGAAATCATCGGTCCTGTAGTACAGGGTTCTGTCCGGGCCCGCCAGCATAGACGTGGCGACCATGCCGGTGACCGGGTGTTGCCGATTGTCATCCATGGCGACTCGGCCTTTGCCGGTCAGGGTGTGGTGATGGAAAGCTTTAACATGTCACAGGCCCGGGGTTATACCACCGGCGGCACGGTACATATCGTAATAAACAACCAGATTGGATTTACCACCAGTAACCCGCTCGATACGCGCTCAACGCTTTACTGCACCGATGTCGGTAAAACAGTTCAGGCACCGATTTTTCATGTAAACGGTGATGACCCGGAAGCGGTGATTTTTATAACACGCCTGGCGTTGGATTTCAGGAACCGCTTTAGAAAAGATGTCATCATTGACCTGGTCTGCTATCGACGCCACGGACATAACGAGGCAGACGAACCGGCTGTAACACAGCCAATGATGTACAAAAAAATTCGCAACCAGCCAACTACCCGGGAGCTTTATGCTCAAAAACTGATTGCCCAGGGCGTTATGACGCCGGAAGAAAACAGTGGCATGGTGGATGATTACCGCAATGCGCTGGAAAAAGGCATGGTGGTGGCAAGACCAGTGATATGTGATCTGACCAAGTATCACCTGGTTGACTGGTCACATTATCATGACGCTGTCTGGGAGCAGGAGGTCGATACGAACCTGCCCCATGAAAAAATTCTTGAGTACTCCGATTCACTGCAAAAAATACCGGAGGGATTCAAGTTGCATCCGCGCCTGGCCAAGATCGTTGAAAACCGCCACAAGATGGCGATCGGTGAACAGATGATCGACTGGGGATATGCTGAAATTCTGGCTTATGCCTCGTTACTGGATACCGGCATCCCGGTGAGAATATCAGGCCAGGATTCCGGCAGGGGCACCTTCTTTCACCGCCATGCGGTTTATCACAACCAGGAAAACGGTGAATCTTACGTCCCCCTTCAACACCTGAAGGAAGACCAGGCCGACTTTGTTATTATCGACTCCGTGTTATCTGAAGAAGCCGTGCTTGCGTATGAATACGGTTACGCAACTGCCGAGCCTGCAGCTTTAACTGTTTGGGAAGCGCAGTTTGGTGACTTTGCCAACGGTGCCCAGGTTGTTATTGACCAGTTCATATCTTCCGCGCACAGCAAATGGGGGCTGCATTGTGGCCTGACACTATTCCTTCCCCACGGTTATGAAGGTCAGGGTGCAGAACATTCCTCAGCAAGAATCGAACGCTATATGCAGTTAAGTGCTGACCACAACCAGCAGGTATGCGTACCCAGCAGTGCCGCACAAATATTCCATTTACTCCGAAGACAGATGATCAGGCCATTCAGACGACCTTTGATCGTGATGTCACCTAAAAGCTTATTACGCCACCCACTGGCAGCTTCACCCCTGTATAAATTTACCGACGGCAAGTTCCATACCGTGATCCCGGATCCGGAAGAGCCTGACCCGATCAAGGTCACCGATATCATCATGTGCTCCGGCAAGCTCTACTATGAATTGCATGAAAGCCGTAAGGCGCGCGCCCTGGAACATTGTGCAATTGTTCGTATTGAACAGCTATATCCTTTCCCGGCGGAAGATTTTGGTAAAGCCATTGCGCAATATTCAAATGCTGACAAAATGATCTGGTGCCAGGAAGAACCACAAAATCAAGGTGCCTGGGATATGATCAAGCATCGCTTTATGCGCCAGATGGAAGTTGGCCGGGACCTGTTCTATGTGGGCCGCCCGGTATCAGCCGCACCGGCAGTAGGCTATCCCAAACTGCACAAAGAACAACAGGAAAAACTGATTGAACAGGCCTTAACCGGCCAGATTGACCCAACCATGAATACCAGGATGCCACAATGACCATAGATGTTAACGTACCTGCACTACCGGAATCGGTAACTGATGCCACAGTACTCACCTGGCACAAACAAGCCGGTGATAGTGTCAAACGCGATGACAACATATTAGATCTGGAAACTGACAAGGTTGTACTCGAGGTAACTGCAACGGCGGAAGGCGTTATCTCAGAAACTTTTTTTAACGAAGGCGATGTTGTTGAGGCCGGCCAACTTTTAGCCAGGCTTGAAGAAGGTGCCAGTGCTGCAGCTGCTGCAACTGCTGAAAAAGCATCTGAAAGCACAGCTGGCAGTAAGGCAGATGAGCCTGCTTCCAACAAAGATGCAGATGTTTTAACACCGGCGGTTCGTAAACTGGTTAAGGAACTGAACCTGGACCCTACTCAAATAAAGGGCACCGGCAAAGACGGTCGAATTCTAAAATCGGATGTTATGGCTTACCTTGATTCAAAAGAGCCCGCTGACAAAGAACCCGAAAGTGCAAAACCCCAGGCAGATTTAGTTTCAGCTGCTGCACTAGGTGAAAGACCTGAACAGCGTGTACCGATGACAAGGCTGCGTGCCCGCATTGCTGAAAGACTCGTAGAGTCACAATCGAATGCTGCCATTTTGACCACCTTCAACGAAGTCAACCTTGAAGCAGTTAACCGTCTTCGGGCAGAGTACCGCGAAACCTTTGAAAAGAAACATGATGTGCGCCTGGGCTTTATGTCGTTTTTCATCAAGGCCAGCATCGAAGCATTAAAACGTTTCACCGTGGTGAACGCATCGATTGATGAAAAAGACATTATTTATCATGGCTATTATGACATTGGTGTTGCCGTTGGATCACCGCGCGGCCTGGTAGTGCCTGTTCTGCGTGATGCAGACAGAATGTCATTTGCTGAAATTGAGTCAACCATCAAGCAACTTGGCGTCAAGGCACGCGAGGGCACGCTCACTTACGACGACCTTAATGGTGGCACCTTTACCATTTCAAACGGCGGTATCTATGGTTCCATGCTATCAACACCAATTTTGAATCCACCACAAAGCGCAATACTAGGCATGCACAACATTCAGCAGCGCCCGGTTGTTGAAAACGGTGAAATCGTGATTCGTCCGATGATGTACCTGGCACTGTCTTACGATCACCGCATAATTGATGGTCGTGAAGCTGTACAGTTCCTGGTTACCATCAAAGAATGCCTGGAAGACCCTGCAAGACTTCTGTTAAACGTTTAAGACACCATGACAAAGATATCCCAGGACGACTTTGTTGAAAGTATCGCCAATGGCTTTCAGTTCATCTCTTATTATCATCCTAAAGACTATATTGATTCGCTTTACCAGGCCTATCTAAAAGAACAGTCTCCGGCAGCCAGGGACGCCATTGCCCAGATACTGGTCAATTCGCGCATGTGTGCTGATGGCCATAGACCGATCTGCCAGGACACAGGCTCTGCCGTGGTATTTCTTGATATCGGCATGGATGTCAGGTTTGACACTCAACTCAGCATTGAGGAAATGGTCAACCTTGGTGTCAGCCAGGCTTATAACCACCCGGATAACCTGCTACGTGCCTCAATGGTTGCAGATCCATTGGGTACACGAAAAAACACCGGCGACAATACGCCTGCGATTGTTCATACACGCCTGGTTAAAGGTGACAGTGTACATGTCAAACTTGCTGCCAAGGGTGGCGGTTCTGAAAACAAGTCACGCTTTACCGTCCTTAACCCGAGCAGTTCTCTGGTTGACTGGGTACTGGAAACCATTCCCACTCTGGGCGCCGGCTGGTGCCCTCCCGGCATGCTCGGAATTGGTGTCGGCGGTACTGCAGAGAAAGCCATGCTGCTGGCAAAAGAATCTTTAATGGAACCGGTTGATATCCAGGATCTTATGGATAAAGGGCCTTCCAGCAGAGCAGAAGAATTACGCCTTGAGCTATATGAAAAAATTAATGCCCTGGGTATTGGTGCGCAGGGACTTGGCGGCATGACAACCGTTTTGGACGTTAAAATTGCTGACTTTCCTACCCATGCAGCTTCCCTGCCGGTCGGCATGATTCCAAACTGTGCGGCTACCCGTCATATTGAATTCGAACTCGATGGAAGCGGTCCTGTTGAATTAACACCACCTGCATTAAGTGACTGGCCGGACATCACCTGGGAGATTTCTGAAGACACAAAACGCGTCAATCTTGATGAAGTCACCAGGGCAGATATCGAAGCATGGCAACCCGGCGACCGGCTTTTGTTGAGTGGTAAGATGCTTACCGGACGCGATGCCGCCCACAAACGCATAGCAGACCTGATTGCCAAAGGTGAACCACTTCCTGATGGTGTAGATTTAACCAACCGCTTTATTTATTACGTTGGTCCCGTTGATCCGGTTCGGGATGAAGTAGTTGGCCCTGCAGGCCCTACCACCGCAACCCGTATGGATAAATTTACCGAGATGATGCTTAGCGAAACCGGTTTGATTGGCATGATAGGCAAGGCTGAACGTGGGCCGGTTGCAATTGAGGCGATTAAAAAACACAAAGCCGTTTACCTGATGGCTGTTGGTGGCGCTGCTTACCTGGTTTCCCAGGCAATCAAATCAGCCCGAATCGTCGCTTTTGAAGACCTGGGTATGGAAGCTATTCGCGAGTTTGATGTTGAAGATATGCCTGTCACCGTCGCAGTAGACAGTACTGGTAAATCGGTTCATCAAAGCGGCCCGGCTGAATGGCGTGTAAAAATTTCTGAACTAACCACCTGAGACATTTCATGTGTCAAAGTTAAGCCTTGCTTTCGGTTCTGCCCGACCGGCATTTTTACTGTTAACACCAACCTGCCTGCTAACCGGGATCGGCACAGCCGTTTACAGTGGGGCTCAACTTGATTACCTGGTTATTGGATTAATTATCATTGCCGCAATCAGTGCCCATGCAAGTGTTAATCTGCTCAATGAATACAGTGATTTCAAAAGTGGGCTTGATTTAAAAACCCGAAAAACGCCCTTCAGCGGCGGTAGTGGCACTTTGCCAGCCTACCCGGAATTATCTTCCAGAGTTCTGGCATTGGGGATTTTATTTTTAGCCATCACCATTGCCATAGGTCTATACCTGGCCTGGCAAATTAACTATTGGTTAATCGCGCTCGGACTTACCGGTGTGATAATTATTTTGATTTACACTAAATGGATTAACCGCTGGCCATGGATTTGCCTTGTTACCCCGGGGCTGGCTTTTGGCCCCATTATGGTAATGGGAACCCACCTGGCTCTGACCGGTAGCATCAATACACTAAGTGCTGTCGCATCGCTGATACCGTTTTTTGTTGTGAACAACCTGTTATTGCTTAACCAGGTCCCGGACATTGAAGCTGATAAATCAGTAGGCAGAAATCACTTCGCAATCAAATACGGCTTTGAGAAAACCGTTCATATGCATCGCATCCTGGGCAGTGCCGCCATCATTACCATTCTTTACGGTTATATATCCGGCTTACTGCCATTTTTAAGCCTGGTGGCTGCTTTACCTATTGCCATCAACCTTAAGCAGATAACTGAAGACAACCTGCTGCAACGCATGGCATTTAATGTCATGACAGCCGTAACAGCCCCTGCCCTGTTGGCCGGGCCTATGCTGTTGTATTAAAGCTTTATTTAGCCTGCTTTGGTTTTGATTGAAAGTGCATGCAGTTCTTCGCTTTCTACTTCAGCTTTTACCGTATCCATCACCATGCGATGTTGCTGAATAATGGTTTTACCTGCAAAGCCTGCGTATGTCACAACAGCTTCAAAGTGACGACCATCTCCGGTCACTTCTGCTGTCGATCCTTCCAGGCCGACTTCAATCAATTGTTTAACTTTTTCTGTTTCCATATCTTTATTCATCTATTTAGGTTAATCGATATAAGTAAACGTAAAACTTTTCAGGAACGCGTAAATACGTCCCTGTAAGCTCTGACCAAAACATCCTGTTTTGGACAGTCCTGAAAAGCTCTATCGTTTACTCATATGTGGAATTAAGGCGAAACCGGATGAGTTTGTTTTTGAAGTGTCGACAGCAGGGATGCTGTCGTCAAGCTTCCAGGGAAGGATTCACAGCGTTTTCAAAAACAAATTTATCGGTTACGCCTCTGCACACTGCTAATCATCAATTAGTCACCAGAGGAAAATTTAGAGTTCCCTGGTTGCGGCAAAGCGGACCTCAGGAAAACGCTCTTCCGCCAAACTCAGATTGACACGTGTAGGCGCAAGATAAACCAACTGCCCATCACCATCTTCAGCCAGGTTCTCATAAGCCTTGTCACGAAACCGCTGCATTTCCTTGTCATCGTCACAGTAAACCCAGCGCGCCGTATTCACCTGCACAGGCTCAACAATCGCCTCGACACTATATTCACCCTTAAGACGGTGAGCGGCGACTTCAAACTGCAGGATACCAACAGCACCGAGAATCATGTCATTGTTTTTTAAAGGGCGAAATACCTGGGTCGCACCTTCCTCACAAAGCTGGAGTACACCCTTCTGCAACTGTTTTAGTTTCAGTGGATCTTTAAGCACAACACGACGGAACAACTCGGGAGCAAAATATGGAATGCCCTCATATCGAAGTTCTTCACCTTCAGTAAAGGTATCACCAATCTGAATAGTGCCATGATTATGCAGACCAATGATGTCGCCGGAAAAAGCTTCCTCAACATGCTTTCGTGCATCAGCCTGAAAAGTTATGGCATTTGAAATCTGCACATTCTTGTTGATTCGTACCTGTTTCATTTTCATACCGGCTTTATAACTGCCGGAACAAACTCTCAAAAAGGCAACCCTGTCACGATGTGCCGGGTCCATATTAGCCTGCACCTTGAAAACAAAACCTGAGAACTTCTCTTCGTTTGCTTCAACAACACGCTGACGGGTTTTTCGCGCAATAGGAGCCGGAGCATAATCAACAAAGGCATCGAGTAATTCGGAAACACCAAAGTTGTTGATGGCAGAGCCAAAAAACACCGGAGTCAGTTCACCACGCATGTAAGCTTCAAGGTCAAGTTCATGGCTGGCTCCGCGCACCAGTTCGATCTCATCCCGCAACTCCTCGGCCATGTCTCCAATGACTTCATCCAGGCGAGGATTATCAATGCCTTCAATAATCTCTCCCTCCATGATTTTACCACCGTGGGTTGCACTGAAAATATGTGTGGTTTCAGTACGCAGGTCGAACACGCCTTTTAAACGTTTACCCATGCCGATAGGCCAGGTAACCGGTGCACATTTTATTTTCAGGATATCTTCAATTTCATCCAGAAGTTCTATCGGGTCTTTGCCTTCACGGTCAAGCTTGTTAATAAATGTCAGTATCGGCGTATCACGCATACGACAGACTTCCATCAACTTGATTGTGCGGTCTTCCACGCCTTTGGCAACATCAATCACCATCAGCGCCGAGTCCACTGCCGTCATGGTGCGATAAGTGTCTTCAGAAAAGTCTTCGTGACCCGGTGTATCAAGCAGGTTAACAATCCGGTCCTTGTAGAGAAACTGCATCACGGATGAGGTAACCGAGATACCACGCTGCTTTTCCATTTCCATCCAATCTGAAGTCGCATGACGTGCTGCTTTACGACCTTTGACGGTTCCGGCCATTTGGATCGCACCTCCAAACAAAAGCAGTTTTTCGGTCAGTGTGGTTTTACCCGCATCCGGGTGAGAAATAATGGCAAAGGTACGACGACGGTCGATTTCTTTGAGTAAATCGGACATTGAATCTTAAAGCGTGAAAAAAAGTTGACGGATTATAACTTAGAATGGATTGTTTTTTGGGACAAAGTCTATAAAACCCTGGCAAACACCAGCGCATCCTCTCGACCCTTGTCGCCAGGGTAGTAACCACGACGCTGGCCGATTTCATTGAAGCCTTCTGAGGTATACAGTATCTGCGCAACCCTGTTGCTGATTCTGACTTCCAGAAAAATCGTATCAACATTGTGATCCTGCGCCAGGGAAATGAACCGTTTAAGGATTTTTCGCCCTAGCCCCCTTCCCTGGAAATCAGGATGCACACAGATATTCAGAATATGAGACTCACCCGCGGCAATCGACATAATGCCATAACCGATGACTTCCTCATCAATCTCCATGACCCAGGCACAGTAGCCCACTCTGAGACAATCACTGAAAATATTCTGGGTCCATGGATGAGGATAACATTCGTTTTCAATGACCATGACCCGATCAAGATCACTGTCTTCCATCGTGCGAAGCCTTAGCAGCGGATTTTTTAAAATGGCACTCATGCTTGAATCAGGTCTTTCATCATCTGTTTAAATTTTTTCAAATCTTCCCAGCTCTTTGCCTTTTCTGAGGGTTTTCTCAATAAATAAGCCGGGTGGTAGGTTACCAGAACCGGCAAATTACGCTTAACCATTTTTTGTTGCTGTTGCCTGAGACGACCCACAGCCTCCTCGGTTTTCAGCAGGTTTTTGGCTGAAACACCACCAACCGATAATATCAGTTTAGGTTGAATCAGGTCGATTTGCCTGAGCAAATATCCCTCACACGCCATTGCCTCTTCATTGGAAGGGTTCCGGTTTGCCGGTGGCCGACACTTGAGAATGTTGGCAATGAAAACTTTCTGACGATCCAGACCGATCGCTTTTAGCATATTATCCAAAAGCTTACCGGCTGCCCCGACAAAAGGTTCACCCTGCCTGTCCTCTTCTGCTCCCGGCGCCTCACCGATAACCATGACATCAGCTTGCGGGTTACCAACGCCGAACACCGTTTGTGTCCGGCTCTGACATAAACTGCATTTTTCACAATTGGCGATATGCTGCTGAAGTTCATCCCAGCTCAAAGCAGAAAGATCATCTGCCGCTGGAGATTGAGCTGCAATTTCAGGTTCGTCATCTTCTGTCTCAGGATCAGGTAATGTCTGATCCATCGACATGTAAGACATAAGGTCATCATCTGAGCCAGATACAGGTTCTGAAACAGGTTCTGAAACAGGCTTGGGAACTGATTCACGAACAGCTTCAGTTACTTTTTCCGAAAGGGGCTCTTCAGCCTCAATTTCTGGTTCTGGTGTTGCTGATTGTTCCGCAATGGCAATATCCTGCTGCATGCCATGCTTTATATCCTGCATGGGCTGATAGAGCTCAATGCCCATCAGCTTAAGATATTGTTTACGAATATGTTCTTGCATTTATCAACTTAAGAAAATGAATATTTATGGAGCCTGGCAGAAGTTTTCAAGGGCGCATAAATACATCCATGTAGCTCTTCAAAAACCTCCCTGTTTTTGAAAGCCCTGAAAACTTCCTCCCAAGGCTCCATATACAAAATATCAAATCGTCCAATATCAGATTGGACCATTTAGGAAGAGATATTTGCGCTAGGACAAGGCAAATTTTGGTGAGAAAGCGCAGTTTATAATTAATAAATGAGCATTTCGAAGCAAAATTTAACGCAGTAATAGCGTAAATAATCTTTCTAAACGTCGCCGACTTGAGGATGGGCGCGCTTAACAGGTTCAATCAGCTTATTCCAAGCATTCAAATACGCCTTGGCCGAAGCAATAACAATATCCGTATCAGCCCCCTGCCCATTCACAATCATGTCATTTTTCTTCAGCCTGACTGTCACCTCACCCTGGGAGTCTGTACCACTGGTAATGTTATTTACCGAGTACAGCTGCAGTTCAGTTTCACTGTTAATAATCGTCTCAATCGCTTTGAATGCCGCATCAACGGGTCCGCTTCCGTTAGCCTCACCTGTTGCTTCTTCACCATTAACTGTCAGCACAATCAAGGCATGAGGTTTTTCTCCGGTTTCGGAGCAGACTTTTAAAGAAACCAGTTTGACATGTTCATTTTCAAGCGCGGTTCCTGAATCAGTGACAAGTGCCTGTAAGTCATCATCAAAAATTTCATGTTTCTTGTCCGCCAGATCCTTGAACCGGGCAAACGCTGCATTCAATTCTTCTTCTGAATCAAATGATATTCCAAGTTCTTCCAGGCGGGTTTTAAATGCATTTCGACCGGAATGTTTGCCTAACACCATACGGTTTTGAGTCCAGCCGACATCCTCGGCCCGCATGATTTCGTAGGTCTCGCGGGATTTCAAAACTCCATCCTGGTGAATGCCTGATTCATGTGCAAAGGCATTGGCTCCAACAATTGCCTTATTTGGCTGAACCGGAAAACCGGTTATGTTTGAAACCAACTTGGAACAGGTCACAATCTGGGTGGTATCAATATCTGTATCGCACTCAAAGATATCCCTGCGTGTACGAACAGCCATGACAATCTCTTCCAGTGAGGCATTACCGGCTCGTTCACCGAGTCCATTGATCGTACATTCAACCTGGCGGGCACCGTTTTGAACGGCAGACAATGAATTGGCTACCGCCAGGCCAAGGTCATTGTGGCAATGAACTGAAAAAACCGCCTTGTCGGCATTTGGCATGCGTTCACGCAATTGCTCAATGGTTGTGCCAAACTGCTGAGGCAGGTTGTAACCCACTGTATCGGGCACATTCAATGTTGTCGCACCGGCCTCAATGACGGCTTCGAAAATACGGCAAAGAAAATCTATTTCAGAACGACCGGCATCTTCTGCTGAAAACTCTACATTATCTGTAAACTGCCTGGCCCGCTTGACCGCATGCACAGCCTGCTCCAGCACTTCGTCCGGAGACATGCGCAATTTGTGCTGCATATGAATCGGTGATGTTGCAATAAAGGTATGGATTCTTGACGAGTTCGCCTCTTTCAAAGCTTCACCGGCACGATCAATATCTCTATCCAAAGCCCTGGCCAAACCACAAATTGTGGAATCCTTAACGGTTCTGGCAACTGCCTGCACCGCTTCAAAGTCGCCCACACTGGCGATGGGAAAACCGGCTTCGATGACGTCAACACGCATTTTTTCAAGAGCCTTGGCAATGCGAACTTTTTCTTCCCTGGTCATTGATGCACCGGGGCTTTGTTCACCATCACGCAAGGTGGTGTCAAAAATTATTAATTTATCCTGTTGTAATGAAGTACTCATTTCTGTCTCCGTAAGTACCAGCATAATCTACTGATATTTAAAATATGTTTTGGTTTTATTGTGCTGCGTTGTCTACCCCGCCGGGAATATGATCATTTGCCCGAAAAGGGCAGGAGCAGGTGCAGTAGCGACAGAAAGAAACGGACAGGCAGGAATGATACCGCACCGGAATGCGCAGTTTCATTGAAGTGAAATTTGAATGTGTCCGTAACCATGAATAGGAATATAGCGCAAAAAAGTGGCCCAACTCAAATATTATTCACCCAAATTGTCATTCATGGTCCTTTTTTGAAGATTGATCCGAATTGTTGGTATCTAGGTCAGGGCTCGAGGTAGGGTCTGGTTCAGAATCAACTGATTCGGTACCCGCATTTCGCACCTGGCGATGCTGCTTTAATTTTGTCAGCGTTACAACCGGGCCGGAAATTGCGTAAGCCAAAAACACCAGGAACAACACCAGCGGGGGCTGAGACAAGACCACCGCAAATGCCAGCATAACGATAACCATGACGAAAAAAGGTACCTTGCCCTTGAAATCAACGTCCTTGAAACTGTGGTAACGGACATTACTGACCATAAGCAGCCCCACGGAAATTGAGATAAATGCCACCAGGTAGGAAACATCCTTGCCTTCAATGCCATTATCTACGCTGACCCATAATGCACCGGCCATAATTGCAGCACCTGCTGGGCTGGGCAGCCCCTGAAAATAGCGCTTATCGGCTATGCCAATCTGGGTGTTAAAACGGGCCAGCCTGAGCGCAGTACCTGCGGCATAAACAAATGCTGCCAACCAGCCAACCTTGCCCATATCGGTCAATGCCCACTGATACAAAACAATCGAGGGAGCCAGGCCAAAGGAAATGACATCAGCCAGCGAATCATACTCAGCACCAAAAGCTGATTGGGTATTGGTCAGTCTTGCCACTCTGCCATCGAGCCCATCCAGTATCATTGCCATGAAAATTGCCATGGCAGCCTGTTCATAGTTACCATTGATGGATGCCAGTATGGCAAAAAAACCACTGAATAATGCTGCTGTAGTAAACAGGTTTGGCAGCAGGTAAATGCCCCTGGAACGTTTGGTTTTATGCATGTTCATAGTGACTGAAAATGTAGCATACTGGGATAAAAAAACCGCCTTTCGGCGGTAACTATTTTATTATGCCTGCGCGAACTAAATTCGCGCAACGGCACTTAAGGGAGAGAATCACGATCTCTCCCTTAAGTATCCCACAACGTGAAAAGAAAACCCGGCAAAACCGGGTTAAGCATTTTCAAACTCATTTCTAATAAGCCAATGTGGAATTAGATCAGTTCTTCGATTTATCGACGATTTTCTTAATCCAGGGCATCATCGCACGCAGTTTTTCACCAGTCTGTTCAATCGGGTGAGCCGCATTCAAACGACGATGAGCGGTCATTTCAGGATAGTTGGCCTGACCTTCAAGAATGAATTTTTTAGCATATTCACCTGTCTGGATGTTATGCAGACATTCTCTCATAGCCCAACGGCTTTCCTCGTTGATCACTTTTGAGCCAGTGACATACTCACCGTATTCGGCATTGTTTGAAATCGAGTAGTTCATGTTGGCAATGCCACCTTCGTACATCAGGTCAACAATCAGCTTCAATTCATGAAGACACTCGAAGTAAGCCATTTCAGGCGCATAACCGGCTTCAGTCAGAGTTTCAAAGCCAGCCTTAACCAACTCGACCGCGCCACCACAGAGTACAGCCTGCTCGCCGAACAGGTCGGTTTCAGTTTCATCTTTAAAGGTGGTTTCGATAATGCCGGTACGACCACCGCCAACACCTGAAGCATAGGACAGAGCCAGGTCTTTGGCTTTACCACTGGCATCCTGGAATATAGCGATCAGATCAGGAATACCACCACCTTTTTCAAATTCGCTACGAACCGTGTGGCCAGGCGCTTTCGGCGCAATCATGATGACATCAAGATCTTCACGGGGAACGATCTGGTTATAGTGAATTGCAAAGCCATGAGCAAAAGCCAGTGCCGCACCTTCTTTGAGATTAGGCTCGAGCTGGTTTTTATAAAGCTGCGACTGAAATTCATCCGGAGTCAGTACCATAACAACATCGGCATCCTTAACCGCTTCCTCAACACCTTTGACTGGAAGTCCTGCGGCTTCAGCCTTGGCAGCAGATGCTGAACCGGGACGCAGTGCAACGGTTACATCCACACCGGAATCTTTAAGGTTGTTAGCGTGCGCATGCCCCTGGGAACCGTAACCTACGATGGTTACCTTTTTGCTTTTAATCAGGGAAAGATCACAGTCTTTGTCGTAATAAACGTTGATACTCATAGTTTTCTCAGCTTAAAAATTATTGTTAAAAAAATCGGCGTGATGGTATCACGATTTCTCAGCCACTCTGTACTGGAACGGACTAATTTTTATTCTCAGGCAAGGCAATAATTGATGAAAGTGCGGAGTTTACAAAAATGTAAATGAGCAGCTTGAAGAAATTATTAACGCAGCATGAGGATAAAAAGTAGTTCGAGCCTACAAAATTCCTTTGGCGCCCCTAGCCATACCCAAAGCTCCCGACCGCACCACCTCTACGATATGTTCATTGCCAACTGAATCAATAAAGGCGTTCAGTTTGTCCGCATTACCAGCCATTTCAATCACATAGCTGCAATCAGTCACATCAATAATATTGGCGCGGAAAATATCGGCCAGCCTCTTAGTTTCTTCACGCAGGTTGCCTTCGGCTTTAACCTTGATCAGCATGTATTCGCGCTCAATAATCGGGCCATTATCGGAAAGATCAAGTACCTTGACCACGTCAATCAACTTGTTCAACTGTTTGGTAATCTGTTCAATGATTTCATCACTGCCACGTGTTACCAGTGTCATGCGTGACAGGGAATCATCTTCAGTCGGTGCCACAGTCAACGACTCGATATTGTATGCCCTGGCTGAAAACAACCCGGCTACCCGTGACAATGCACCGGCTTCGTTTTCCATGAGAATAGAAATAATGTGTCTCATAAACTTCTTAAATCCTGTTCCAAATCAGATCATCTCGCTGTCTGGAGAGAGCTGCATTTCATGATGCCCTTTTCCAGCCTGGATCATTGGGTAAACATTTTCAGTCGGGTCAACGATGACATCCATAAACACCACGCGGTCTTTCATGGAAAACGCCTCTTTCATTGCACCTTCAAGATCTCCCGGTTTTTCGACTTTCATACCAACATGACCAAAACTTTCAGTTAACTTGACGAAATCCGGTAATGCATCAACATAGGAATTTGAGTAGCGACCATCATAGAAAAATTCCTGCCACTGACGCACCATACCCATGTAACCATTGTTCAAAAGAATAACTTTGACAGGCAGATCATATTGTTTACACGTCGCCAGTTCCTGGATGCACATCTGAATGGAAGCTTCACCGGTAACACAGGCAACTTCAGCATCAGGAAAAGCCATTTTCACACCCATTGCAGCTGGCAGGCCAAATCCCATCGTGCCCAGGCCACCTGAATTTATCCAGCGACGTGATTTGTCAAACGGATAAAACTGCGCGGCAAACATCTGGTGCTGCCCTACATCTGAGGTTATATAAGCATCACCATTTGTCACTTTATGCAGGGTTTCAACTGCAAACTGGGGTTTGATAATTTCACTTTGAGTATCGTATTTTAGACAATCTATACTGCGCCATTTATCAATCTGTTGCCACCAACCGGAAATATCCAGACTCTTGTCAGCCTTTTCATTAAGCACACGCAGGAAATCTTTCAGAACCAGCTTAACGTTACCTACAATTGGAATATCGACACGAACGTTTTTGGAAATAGAGGCTGGATCAATATCGATGTGGATGATCTTGGCATTCGGGCAGAACTTCTCGATGTGACCGGTTACCCTGTCATCAAAACGAGCACCGATGGCAATCAACACATCCGTTTCATGCATTGCCATGTTGGCTTCGTAGGTACCATGCATACCCAGCATACCCAGAAATTGCTTGTCAGAAGCAGGATAAGCACCCAGTCCCATCAATGTGTTGGTAATCGGCAGATTCAGCATTTGAACCAGCTGGGTCAATTCTTTCTCTGCATCCGCCTGCACCACACCACCACCGGTATAAACGACCGGGCGTTCTGCTTTCATAATCAAATCTATTGCGCGCTTGATCTGTCCCAGGTGGCCTTTGACAACCGGGTTATACGAGCGCATGGAAATTTTTTCAGGATACTGGTAATCAATTTTGATATTCGGATCGGTAATATCCTTTGGAATATCAACAACAACAGGACCCGGACGGCCGGTTGTAGCTATATAAAAAGCCTTTTTGATGGTTTCAGCCAGGGTATCAAGTGATTCAACCAGGAAATTATGTTTCACGCATGGACGTGTAATACCGACGGTATCAACTTCCTGGAAAGCATCTGAACCGATAAAAGGTTTAGGCACCTGGCCGGTAATTACCACCATTGGAATGGAGTCCATGAACGCCGTCGCTATACCGGTCACGGCATTGGTTGCACCAGGGCCTGATGTTACCAGAGCCACGCCTGGCTTACCTGTCGCACGCGCATAACCATCTGCCGCATGAGTAGCACCCTGCTCATGTCTGACAAGAATGTGCTGCACGTCTTCCTGCTGGAAAATTGCATCGTAAATATGCAAGACGGCACCACCCGGGTAACCAAACACATGTTTGACCCCTTCGTCTTTAAGTGCCTGGACAACTATTTCAGCACCACTGAGTTCCACTGGATTCTCCTCTAACCAACCCGAACAAACCGGTAAAGTAGCCCCTGGCCCGAGAGATTCAGACCAAAGAAAAAAATTTAAACGCGAATTTGAGAAAGTACTAATATTGTTTCTACGGGTCAAGTAAAAACCTTATCAAGCCTTGAAAAAACTGGTAATTTACACGGATTAACGGATTCACCGGGAGGTTTCTGTCAAAAATGCGATATATCATTCTTCTGCCAATGGTTATACTTTTAAGTCAGTCGCTTGCCGCATCAAAAATGTACAGTTACATCGATGAAAATGGACAAAAAGTTTATACCCAGTTCCAGCCCAGGCCAGGCTATGTAACCGAGATCATCAAGCCTCCTCCTCCACCACCTTCAACCGCCCAGGAAAGCCAGGATAAACTTGCAACTGAAATTGCCAGTGACAAAGAACAAAAGTCAAAACAGCTTGAAGCCGACAAAAAAGCCAGAATCGAGGCTGAAAACAGGCGAATCATGCAGAAAAACTGTGAAACTGCCCGCAAGAACCTGAAAGCACTGAACACCAAGGGCAGGGTTAAACTGGTTGACCAGGACGGCAATCCCATTGATGATGCCGGTCGCCAGGCCAAGCTCAAACAGGCCCGAGAAGCAATTAAAAACAACTGCAATTAAAAACAACTGTAAATAGGCTAAACTAATGCCCTTACTCAAAGTCACCAGCAATGCGAGCGCTGACAATGTTCAGTCAACCGACATACCCAGCCAGCTTTCCCGGGCTGTTGCAGAGCTGCTGGGTAAACCTGAAAGTTATGTCATGGTTATTGTTGAACAAAATACCAACATGTCATTTGCAGGTAGCAACGATCCACTGGCATTTCTGGAACTCAAAAGCCTGGGTCTGCCCGAGGATAAAACCAAGGAATTTTCTGAAAACCTGTGCCTGCTGATACAGGATCTGTTCAACATTCCAGCCAACAGAATCTATATTGAATTTTCCAGCCCCGATCGACACCTGTGGGGTTGGGACAAACGCACCTTTTAATCAAATCTCACTTTAACGGAAATTGAACATGGCTGATTACGATAGTCCGCAGTCTGCGGAAGATGCTTATTACGATGCTTTTGACGAGCACGACATCGAGAAAATGATGTCTGTCTGGGCTGCAAATGATAACATTGTTTGTCTGCTTCCCATGTATCCTGCTATCAAGGGTTTGCCAGCCATCCGCCAGGCTTTTTCGCAGGTTCTGGATCCCAAGGGCGAGTTTGATGTTCAGGTTCGTCACCTGCACTGGATTGAGTCGGCAGATGTTGCTGTGCATCTTGTGGAAGAACACATCAACACATCTGCTGCATCTGGGCAGAAAGTCTACGCGACCAATATTTATCAGAAGAATGCAGACGGCTCCTGGCATATGACCATGCACCAGAACTCTCCTGTGCCAATGCCACCACCATCTCAGGTTTCAGAATAAACTCATATTTCGAACATTAATTTAAAATTCCCGCTTCTGCATTGGTATACTTTTGTTCAGGGCGTTCAAGCCATCCCTGGACACTCGACTTCGGGCATCCCTGCCCTCAGACGCCTGAGAAAACCATACCAACAAAGAAGCTTGAAAATCTAAAAGTGACTATATAAAAGTTTGATATGAAAATTCATCTCAAAACATTAGGCTGCCGGCTCAACGAAGCGGAACTGGAAACCTGGTCACGCGAGTTTCACCAGTTTGGTCATGACATGACGATGACACCGGGTAACGCCGATATCATTGTGATAAACACCTGCGCAGTCACTGAAGAAGCGGTTAAAAAATCAAAAAAATTACTGCGTAAATCCCACCGCGATAATCCCGATGCCAAGCTGGTAATAAGTGGCTGTTATGCATCACTTTCCCCCGAAGACACTTTGTCTATTGAAGGCGTAGATCTGGTTGTACCCAACATGGAAAAAAGCCGGCTGGTATCAGTGATACACGAAAAACTCGGCATTGCAGCAGTGCAGCAGAAAGAAAATGCAGATACCAACCAATTGCTTTTCAGTGGACGTCAGCGTGCTTTTATCAAGGTACAGGACGGCTGTCGTTACCGTTGTACTTTTTGCATTGTCACCGTGGCCCGTGGCGAAGAAAGCAGCCGATCGTTTGAAGACATTATCAGCGAGATCAATTTTCTTGTTTCCCAGGACATAAAAGAAGTTGTTATCACCGGCGTTCACCTTGGCGGATATGGCCAGGATCTGGGCACTAACCTGGTTGAACTGGTTAAGGCCATACTTGAGTCAACAAAGATTCAACGCATACGCATGGGTTCGCTTGAGCCCTGGGAACTTTCAGACGACTTCTGGCAGCTGTTTGAAAACCCTCGTGTTATGCCGCATTTACACCTGCCACTGCAAAGTGGCGCCGACAGTGTTTTAAGGCGCATGGCGAGACGCTGTAAAACGCCTGATTTTGAACAGCTTTTAACGAAAGCACGCCAGGTTAATCCTGACTTTAATATTACAACTGACATTATTGTCGGCTTTCCGGGCGAGACTGAAGAAGAGTGGCAGCTAAGCCTGGAGTTTGTTAAGCGGATGAATTTTGGGCATGTACATATCTTTGCCTATTCCCCCAGAGAAGGGACCAAGGCTGCAACTTTACCAAACCCTGTTTCACGTGAGGTGAAACGTCAGCGCAGCGAAATACTTCACCAGGTTGCTGAAGAAATGAAAAACCAAAACCTGGAACAACTGTTTGGCAAAACAGCCGAGGTACTTTTTGAAGGAAACCAGGAATTAAACATGGATGGCACAATTACCTGGTCAGGTTACACACCTAATTTTCAACGGGTCAAGGTAACAACAAAACGAAATGATTTATGCAACCAGATACTCAAAGTAAAAATCAGCAATCAGATTCAGGATAATATTTTGCTGGCCGATTTGCTGGACGAATAAAAGAATTTCAATATCCTTAATGAATTAGCAGATAGCGCCCCTCCCAAACAAGGTATTTACTAATGTCATATTTAGTCAACTGCATGTCATGTCCGGTCAATTTCTGCGCCTGGAACCCTCCTATCCTAAACACATCAGATAGAGGAGAGATGAAAATGACAAACATTAAACAAATTTTCTTTGGACTAGGCCTTGGCCTTATTTCATTTACAAGCGCCCTTTTAATCATGATGGCCGCTTAACTTAAGAAGGGAAAAATGAGCAACCTTGAAAAACTGGTAAGTGAATAAACTGCCTAAACATATATCATTAATTTCTGTATTTACTCGGTGACGATCCAGTCCAGCGTCTAAATGCCCTGGAAAAAGAGCTGCTTTCTGAAAAACCAAGCATGAATCCAATTTCAGTAAGTGAAAAACCGTTATCAGCCAAATACTTTAATGCAAGATCTTTACGCACATCGTTCAAAATTTGAGAAAATGAGGTGTTTCTTTCCTTTAAACCCCGCTGCATAGTTCTAAGTGATTTAAAGAGCGATTCTGCTACTGATTTTTCTGTCACATTTCCAGTTGATAAGTGTTTAATAAGGTATGACCGAACCTGATCGACAATATCAGACTCATCCATTTTTGCCAGATAATCAATTATTACCCTGTCACTGACCTCGGCAATTTGAGAGTTGGCACCTGCCAGAGGCTTCTTGATTTCTGATTCTGAAAATACAAATTTATTTTCTTTTGCTCCGAAATATAAGGAAGATTGAAAGAGATTCTCAAAATCTTTAATACAGGAAGGCTGCGGCCTAATAAAATGAACTTCATCCACTTTAAACTGACTGCCTGCGTTAAGACTACACGACTTATAGATCATTGCCATTGAGGCATCAGTCATAAAATGAAGGTTAGGGTTAATAAAATCTTTTTCAAAATAAATGGATACCTTATTACCCGTTTCCTTAATGCGAATTCTGTTTCGCCTGGAAATCATATGAATATATCGCTCAAGCCGAGTAAAGCCATCTAGAAGAGTATCGCTAGACATCCAGGCATAACCAAGAGCTCCAAGATAGCCAGGGTGAAAAAGGTGACTAACATTGACGCCCAGACATTCATCACCTATGACTGAATAGACACGCATCCAGGTTTTTTCCAAGTTTTTCTGTTGAACTCTAAAATTATCTTGTTTGAGAAAATTTAAATTAACTTCAATATCCAAATCGAGAGTTTCTTTGATGAAAGACTCAGGCTCTATCTGATAATGCCGAAGCACATCAACCAAAAACCGGGCACTACCTATAAAAACCGTATCGGACATGACTTTCCAGAAAAAAACTACTGAATGAGATTTCTAATATAGTTTCTGTTATACATTTAATCAGGTCAAATTATTGTCATTTTCAGTCAAACACCTGGCATGAACTGTCAATTCAGCCGGCTCTTCTTTTTGTATCTTAATCAGCATAGCCAAACATACAAGCACGGAGATATGACAATGAATAATTCGCTATCACAACACCATCTGGAAACCATGTATCAAAAATTATTGATGAGTCTAAACATGGCCGATGAAGAAGAACAAATATTACCTATTCTTAAGCTTATGGAAATAATTAATCGTCAATTGGATTCATTCAAATAAGTTAAAAGTCGATACATTGGAAACCCCAAATACCTGGAGAACTGAATGAATTGTCTTTATCAGATTAAATATGAAAATCCTGATGGCTCTCAATATGTTCATGAGTGCATAATTGATGATGGACTTGACGCAGTTGGCCTGCATATCGATTATTTTTTAAGAAAAAACGAGGGTGTAATTGTTTTGCAGGTTGCCTGCATCCAGGAATTGCCAGAGAAAAGAAGATAAGAAGATAAAAAGTTAGGAAAGGGGATGATCTGGATTCCTGGCATTCAATCAACTAATGCTGTAAACCCATTAGCGTTCTAACATGGGCTTCCACACACCTTGCCAGGCTATGCAATTCATAACCCCCTTCCAGGCATGAAACTATCCTGCCATGAGCATACTCATTGGCCAGTGCCACAATAACTGACGATCACCAGCGGTGATCTGAATCGACTAAACGAAGTACCGACATATCTTCATCGCGATGCGCATCAAATCCTGCTGAAACAAAGATCATTTGCGGCTGAAACTGTTTCAGAGCCGGTAACCAGTGTTCAGTGACAGCCTCTCGAAACTCCTTGCCCGTTGAGTTGGCATCAAGTGGCACGTTAATTAAATGCGATGAAGCGTGGACCGGTGTATGTGGATAAAAAGGATGTTGAAAGGTAGAGCAAAACATCACCCTTTCATCGTTATAAAAAATCTCCTCGGTCCCATTTCCCTGATGTACATCAAAATCCAGTACAGCAACTTTGCTTAGGCCATGATGTTCAAGAGCATGGGCAGCACCCACTGCAATGTTATTAAAAATACAGAAACCCATTGAGCGCTCGGATTCTGCATGATGCCCGGGCGGGCGTACCGCACAAAACGCATTTTCAACCTGCTTATCCATAATCATGTCGACAGCCTGAACAGCTGCACCGGCTGCACGTTTAGCCGCTTCAATTGATTTCGGGCTGATAACTGTATCCGGGTCCAGGTTAGCAAAACCTGTTTCAGGTGCACTGGCCAACACCTTATCGATATATCTGCGGGGGTGGACACGCTCAAGCTGTTCAATACTGACCTCAGGCGCATCGACATGTTTTAGAAAATCATACAGATGTGAAATCAGCAGGCGGTCATTGATCGCCGTTAGACGCCTGCTGCTTTCAGGGTGCCATTCGCCGGTATCGTGATCCTGGCAAAGCGGATGAGTGATATACGCTGTTTTCATAGTCCAAATCCTCGGCAGGTTTCCTGTTCATTTACCTGTAAAGGTTTACGGGTAACATGATGATACTGACTATTTAAAACTTTCATTTTAGGCAATGATGGTCGTGATATATAAAGCCCCACCAGTATCGCATTATTAACATTAGTGAATAACATTATGGAAAATTTCAGATGAGCATGCATTATCTTTCGTCACTTTTCACACCTGACAGCCTAGCTGTATTTGGAGCCAGTGACCGTAAAAATGCCGTAGGCGAAGTTGTATTCAGAAACATTCTCTCTGCAGGATATGAAGGGAAAGTCTATGCGATCAATCCCAAACATGAGCAGATCCAGGGACAAAAAGCCTATAAAAACTTATCTGATATCAATGAATCAATAGACCTGGCCGTTGTAGCAACCCCTGCCAAGACCATACCCGCCATAGTTGAAGCCTGTGGTGAACACGGCATAAAAATGATGCTAATCCTTTCTGCCGGCTTTCGCGAAATTGGCCCGGCTGGCCGCCGGCTTGAAGATGAAGTAACAAAGCTGGCCAAAAGTTATGGCATACGCTTAATGGGACCAAACTGCCTTGGACTGATACGGCCACAAAAAAAGCTGAACATTACTTTCGGCTATAACAATGCCATGCAAGGGAATATTGCATTGGTATCCCAGTCAGGCGCCATTTGTACAGCGATTCTGGATTGGGCTGAAGCCAATAACATTGGCTTTTCTGCGGTGGTTTCAACAGGTATCGGGGCAGACCTCGACTTTGGCGACTACCTGGATTACCTGGTATCTGATCCTCAAACCCAAAGCATTTTGCTTTATATCGAAGGCATTAAAGATGCCCGAAGGTTCATGAGCAGTTTACGTGCTGCTGCACGTATTAAACCGGTCATCGCATTAAAGGTAGGCCGGCATGCAGCCGGGGCTGAAGCATCCATGTCACACACCGGGGCGCTGGTTGGTTCGGATGAAACATTTTCTGCCGCCCTGTCCCGCTCTGGTATATTACGGGTAGAATCCATCAATCAGCTGTTTTCAGCTGCCAAGGCACTGGCTTCGCCAAGTTACCGCGGTACCGGCGACAAGCTCATCATTATCACCAATGGTGGCGGTCCTGGTGTCATGGCAGCCGACCGTGCCAGCGATGTTGGTATCGAATTAAGTCAGTTATCCGATGACACCATGGAAAAGCTCAACCAGGTTCTACCCAGTGTCTGGTCTCATGGTAATCCTGTGGATGTGATTGGTGATGCACCGCCTGAACGCTATCAACAGGCACTCGATATCTGCCTTAATGCTCCGGAAGTCGACGGTGCCATAGTAATTCTCACTCCACAGGCGATGACTGAACCAACCGAAGTGGCACGTGCTGTTCTGGAATCAGCGAAAAAAAGTAAAAAACCCATTTTAACCAGTTGGATGGGGGGTAACCTTGTTGAAGAAGCACGAGAGTTGTTCAACCGGGCCAAATTACCAACGTTTCGAACCCTGGAAAATGCTGTTGATGCCTTTTCATTCATGGCAGCCTACAACCGCAATCAGCATCTGCTTTTACAGACACCGGCAAAAATCAAACGTGGCTTTGCCAAACCTGACAAGGAAGGCGCACGACTGATCATTGAAAGCGCGCTGAATGAACAACGCCACATTCTGACTGAACCGGAATCCATTGCAGTACTGAAAGCATTTAATATTCCCGCTGCCCAGATTGCCGTGGCAAAGTCAGCCAATGATGCACTGGTGTTTTCGCAAACCATCGGTTTTCCGGTTGCGATGAAAATTCTTTCAACCAACATCAGCCATAAGTCTGATGCGGGTGGCGTTCGCCTCAACATCGGCAGCGCACAGGAAGTACGCAGCATCTACAGGGAACTAACCGAGCAGGTCAAACAAAAACTTCCGGATGCAAATATTGAAGGAGTTACCGTTGCAAAAATGTATCGTAGCCCGAATGGCAGAGAGCTGATGATTGGCATCATCCGCGACCCGGTATTTGGTCCGGTAATCAGCTTTGGCAGTGGTGGTACCGCTGTGGAAATCATGGGCGATTCGGCGATTTCTCTGCCACCGTTAAACGGGCGTCTGGCCATGGACCTGATTGAACGCACCAAGGCGGCCAAAATGCTGGGCGAATTCAGAAACCTGCCTGCAGTCAACATGGAACAGCTTGTCGAAGTGCTGATTCGTGTTTCCAACCTGGCCTGTGAGCTTCCCTGGGTCCAGGAAATGGATATCAACCCGATAATTGCAGATGATGAGGGCATGGTTGCGGTTGATGCCCGTATCCGGGTTGACTACCCCAAGCCATCCACTGACCCTTATAACCACCTGGCAATTCATCCCTACCCTGCACATCTGGTGACCCAGCTTCAGCTTAACGACGGTACCGATATCATCATTCGCCCGATAAGACCGGAAGATGCCGAGATCGAACAAAAGTTCATCCGTGAGCTTTCAGATGAAGCCAGGTACTTCCGCTTTATGAGTTCGCTTCATGAATTGAGCCAGGAAATGTTGATTCGATTTACCCAGATTGATTATCACAACGAAATGGCATTGATTGCTGTCAAACCAACCGATGATGAGTCTGAAGAGGAAATTGGTGTTACACGATATATCTCCAACCTGGATAAAAAAAGCTGTGAGTTTGCGCTGGTGGTATCCGATCAATGGCAGCACAAAGGCATAGGTCATCATTTAATGCACAAGCTGATGGAAATTGCCCGTGACCGTGGCTTTGAAAAAATGGAAGGTGAGATTTTAAGCAACAACTTCAAAATGATTGATTTGATCAAGTCACTTGGTTTTGAGATAAGCAATGACCCGGATGACCCGGGTATCAAGTTGGCAGAATTAAAGCTTCAATAATGGAAGCGCTTTAAATATCGATTTTTGAAATAAAGCAGTCTTCACCTTTTTCTTTGATCTTGCTGCAGAAACGCAAAGCCTGGCCAGGTTTTTCCATAGGACCGATGATTAACTTAAAACTTGATCGAGAGTCATTTACCGGCTTCTCATAAATGCTAATTGGATTATCACTGAGTAAGTCACCTAAACTGGATTCAAGAATAGTCTGTCCTTTTTCAGCATTTTTCCTGTTGCCAAACGCGGCTAACTGCACAAAGTAACCTGACGCCAGCTTTTTATTATCAACAGGCTCTTCCAAAGGTACCGACAAATCCAATTCTGAAACGGGTTTTGTAGCCACAGGCTTTTCCGAAATACTAGCTGTTTGGGTTGTGGTACCAGATGCAGCTAAATCAGATTTCGGCATCTCAGATTCTTGAGCATGAGATTCGGGCATATCAGTTTTAAGCCCATCAGTTTTAGGTAAACCCAGTTGCTGCCTGATTTCCTCAGCTGCATATCTGGCCTGTTCATGATTTTGTTTGCCCGCAGCATCAAACCACCTGTAGGCCTCTTCAGGGTTTTTCTCTACGCCCTGACCATTGATATACATCTTGCCCAGGAACCATTGAGACCAGGCGTCCCCCTTTTCAGCCGCCTTGGTTAACCACTTTACTGCGTCGGGATTTTCAATGCCGACATCTGATTCAAAAAAATACAGGGAACCAAGATTTCGCTGCGCATCAACGTGATCAAGATTGGCGGCTTCAAGGTAATAGTTTTTTGCCTTGTCATTATCAGGCTCAACCCCTCTACCCATGCGATAGATTTGGCCGAGGTAATAATTGGCATCAGCTTCGCCATCTTCTGCCTTTGGTTTGAGGATTCGAATCGCTTTTTCGTAATCACCGGTGTTATAAGCCGTAATGGCCGAATCCAGCCAGGATGCATGCAGAGCAGAAACTCCCAGCAAAAGGCTTAATTGCAATACAGCTAATAAGATTCGTTTAAGCAAAAGCATATAAACTTTTTCTTCTAGAAACTGAAATCTGACCATATAGGACAATGGTCTGAAGGCTTTTCCATAGCGCGAATATCATATGCAATACCAGAATCCCGGCATTTTTCTGCCAGGGGCCTGGTTGCAAGAACAAGGTCGATTCGTAACCCCCGTCTGGGCTCACGTTCAAAGCCACGGCTGCGGTAATCAAACCAGCTGAACTGGTCATTAACATCAGGATTAACCTGGCGGTAGGTATCAACCAGCCCCCAGTTCAACAGCGTTTCCATCCATTCACGCTCCTCGGGCAAAAAACTGCATTTGCCGGATTTTAACCAGCGCTTGGCATTGTCATCGCCGATGCCAATATCATGATCTACCGGTGCAATATTCATATCGCCAATCAATACAAGGTTTTGTTCCGGGCTAAAAGAACCCTGCAGGTAATCATTAAGGTCCTGGTAGAAACGACGCTTGTTGGGAAACTTGGTTTCATGTTCTCGGTTATCACCCTGAGGAAAATAACCATTCAATACGGTCACTTCCTGCCCATCGATCTGGTAGGTTGCTGTAATCATGCGACGCTGGGCATCTTCCTCGTCAGAGGGGAACCCCTTTGATACGGATAAAGGTTTTTCCCTGGAAAGCAGGGCCACACCATAATGACCTTTTTGCCCAAAAAACTCGGCGTGATAACCCAGTTCCTCGATCATTGCCAATGGAAAATCTGCATCCTGAGCCTTGGTTTCCTGGATACCGATCACATCAGGATCGTATTTTTCTTTCAGCGCCTGTAATTGATGAGGTCTGGCTCTGATGCCATTGGTGTTAAAAGACACAATTCGCATTAATCTTTCCTAAATACCTGAAATATGGATACCTGAAATATGAATACTTAAAATCTGAATATTTTAAAAACAGAAGCGAGGTTATAAATCCTTCATCCTGCTTTGCAGGTCAGCCCATAGCTTGATTTTACTTGAGCTGCCAACTTTCTTACCTGTACCCCTGGCTTTTGCCAGCCAGAGCCCTTCGGCATTGAAGCTGTAAACCGGCACCAGGTCCTTACGCTTGTGGGCAGGCAATAGCTTTTTGTTGATGTTATCCAGAACCAGCGGAATCTCATTTTCTTTTGGAAAATAAGCCAGCACCATGTGTGCTTCATTCCACTCGATAGCCTTTACGTACATGATACGCAGCTTTTTCTGATCTACCCCGAGTTCACGCAGGGCAAAGTATTTTCCAATGGCGTAATCCTCGCAGTCACCTCCATGGGTGGCCAGTTTTTCCAGCGGTGTGGCCCAGTAATCTTTTTTCTTCCAATGCGCGATATCGGTGTAATAAGGCACCTTGTTGAAAAAGTCGTTGGCATACTTGACCCTGTCCAGCTCGGTTCCCTTGGCCTTGTCTTTCACTAGCGCGGTTAATTCATTTAAGCGCTTAACCGCAGCCTTGTTATACTTTTTTTCAACCCGTTCCAGCAGGGCAGCATCAAAGTCAAACAGCCCTTGCTCCGCAAAGCCGGAAACAGGCAGTAAAAAAACCAGGCACACTATCAGTGACACCGGCAGGTCCGAATTACCTGAAAAGTTACCAGGTAGATTATTAGGCAAATTTACAATGCGTTTAAAAAACCTTTTCATGAGTTATCCCGTTATCGGCTTGCAGCAGACAACCCAATTTCTTTAACGGCCTGATAATCTGAATCGGTCTCAACGGCTTCAGCAACAACTTTAACATCGAGAAGTTCACCGAGTTCCCTCATGGCCTCAACCAGACGGCGTTTTTCAGAGTCGTTACCAATATTTTCAGTGTAAATACGCGCTAATCGAATGTAATCAAGTTTGAACTGTTTTACTTCATCCATTGAAATAAAGCGTGATTCAAAACGTTTCAGCATAACTTTGGCACCACTGCGGTGGACAAAATCAATAAAGCTTGCAAACGCGTTGATATCCTTGGCTGCCCCATAGGCGGTGATACTGAACACCAGGTGCTGACAGGCTTCCTGGTTATCCTGCAGCAACTGGTATAAATCAGACCTGAAATCATTGCTTGCCAGCGAGGTAAACGACAGGTTTACCGCAACATCATGAGTAATGGATTTATCTTTAATGTAGCCAATCATCTCCTTTACAACGTGCATATCAAATTGCAGGATCTTGCCAATATTCTCTGCCACAGAAATGAATGTACCGATAGGCAGGGCCTCGCCTTCACTGTCAGATACCCCCGCCATGGCCTCTTCAAGCAACAGTTGCTGCTGGTTACCCTCTTCCAGGCTGTACGCCTGTGCAGCGAAATTGATCTGGATTCGCTTGTTATCAATTACATCGGATACAAGCGCTTTCCACTCATCAGCCGTTCTGGCATTTTTGCCACCCTCGGAAATCGCGAAACTGTTACTGCCAATCAGGCGGGCTTTTTCGTAAGCCTCCGTTGCTGCTGAAATCATCGAAGCGGTAGTGCCGTGCTCATCGAAAGCAATACCACCGATATGCGCCACTTCCTCTTTATCAAACTCATTACCTAATTTCTTCAGGTTTGAAAGTATTTTACTGCACAGGTTTTCAGCTGCTTTTTGATCTTTACAATCTGCTATCAAGACAAATTCAGCACCGACAATGCGGTACAGAAAATCACCTGACATGCTCAGTTCAGACAAAGCATTGCGAATTGACTCCACAAAACCCTTGATAAAATCATCTACCCTGGCGCTGCTTTCCTTGCCGGCAAACTCACCCAGCTGGTCAATTCGAATGATAAAAACAAACCCCTTGTGATTGGTCATAAAGCGCTGTTTCATCTCGGTTTCAAAGGTGGAGCGCATTTCAAGGCCGGTTAACTCATCAACCCTGAGCCTTTTACCAGCCTGTTCCAGCTTGGCGTTCAGGTTCTTGATGACCTTCTCGATTTTTCCGGACATCAGGTTCATGGAAACCGCCACGTTGCGGATATCCCTGGTCCAGGGTAGTTTTTTAATGGTGTCGAAATTACCATCCGCAATACTCAGCGCCAGGCTGTTGATCTTAGCGAGCGGACTTAATACAAGCCTTAAGATGACTATTAACAAACCAATGAAGATCACCAGTGAAATGGCCGAGTATGTCAGTGTTTCCTTGGCCTGCTCCCAGAGTTTCAGATAACCGAAGCCCGGATGGATGGTGACAAATACAGTGCCACCCTTAACCCAGCCGGCATCAATCTCGGAGTTAACCGTAACTGTCTCCATTGGCAGCATTTCAGTAAACCATTCTGGTACCTGCTCGAAACTTTTCGGGTTTGTCTTTTTAACAAGTTCCTCGTCGTTACGGTTAAGTAGCAGAATTTCCAGGTAGTAACCACGATCAAAAATTGCATTAATCATGGTTTCAAGAATGGTGTCATCTTCATCCAGAATGTACGGGCTTAATGACAGCCCCAGTGAAGTTGCCGTGTCCTGGGCATGGATTTCGGATTCAATCTGCAGGTAGTCACGAATGTTGCTGACACTGGTATAAAAATTCACGGTAAAAATAACCAGAAAAATCAGTGAAATCAGCAGCATGAGCTGTTTGGATAAAGACATTCATGACTCCTTAGCGGGTAATTGGTGTTAGTTAGAATTATTATTTAATACTAGCGCCTGACAGCAGGCACGTCATCGGATATTTTTCCATATAGTTTTCAGGAAATAACTTAACCTTGATGCGCATGTGGGCACTGGATAAAATTCACACAACATTCTAAATACCGGATTTCAAAAATCATGCGCACCTCCCGCTTTCCACTGCATACTCTTAAAGAAACCCCTGCCGATGCCGAGATAGCCAGTCATCGCCTGATGCTGAGGGCCGGGATGGTCCGCAAACTGGCCAGCGGCCTATATAACTGGCTGCCAATGGGTCTGCGTGTATTGCACAAGGTTGAAAACATTGTCCGTGAAGAAATGAACAAATCTGGTGGCCTGGAAGTGCTGATGCCCGGTGTGCAACCCGCTGAACTGTGGCAGGAAACCGGACGCTGGCAAAAATATGGGCTGGAATTACTGCGCTTTAAAGACCGTCATGAGCGCGAGTTCTGCCTGGGACCAACGCACGAGGAAATCATTACCGAACTGGCGCGCAACGAACTGCAGAGCTACAAACAGTTGCCGGTAAACTTCTACCAGATTCAGACCAAGTTCCGTGATGAAATTCGGCCACGCTTTGGCATTATGCGCGCCCGAGAATTTATCATGAAAGATGCCTACTCTTTCCACCTGGAGAATGAATCACTGGACCAGACTTATGAAGACATGTACCAGTGCTACAACAACATATTCAACCGTTGCGGCCTGGATTTTCGTGCCGTCCAGGCAGACAGTGGATCCATTGGTGGCAACTCGTCTCACGAATTTCATGTACTGGCCGATTCGGGTGAAGATGCCATTACCTTTTCCACAGAAAGCGATTACGCCGCCAATATTGAGAAAGCTGAAGCCGTGTCGACCGCAGACCGGGCTGAACCCACCAGGCCGATGCAGGAGATCAAAACACCTGATCAAAGAAGTATTGAAGAAGTTTCAAGGTTTCTGGATATCCCCGAACAGCAGACCATTAAAACCCTGATCGTAAATGGAGTGGATGAAAACTCTGTAGTTGCACTGGTTTTACGTGGTGATCATGAACTTAACGAAATCAAGGCGGAAAAACTCGAGCATGTCGCCAGTCCTCTCACCATGGCTTCCGAAGAAGCGGTTAAGGGCGCAACTGGCTGTCTTCCCGGTTCAGTTGGGCCGGTAGGCCTGATGATCAAGGTTTATGTTGACCGCGCAGCCAGCCAGCTTTCAGATTTTATTTGCGGCGCAAATACTGACGGTGTTCATTATACCGGCGTAAACTGGGAGCGGGACCTGCCCCAGGGCGAAGTGGTTGATATTCGCAATATTGTTGAAGGTGACCCCAGTCCGGATGGCAAAGGTACATTAACCATCGCCCGCGGTATCGAAGTTGGCCACATTTTCAAACTTGGCAAAACCTACAGTGACAAGATGAATGCCACCGTGCTTGATGAAAACGGCAAATCTGTGACGATGACGATGGGTTGTTACGGCATTGGTGTTTCACGTGTAGTTGCTGCTGCTATTGAACAGCATCACGATGACAACGGCATCTGTTGGCCTGCATCCATTGCACCTTTTGAAGTCGTGATATGTCCAATCCAGATGAAGAAATCTGAACTGGTACGGGAAACCACCGAACAGCTTTATAACGAGTTAATGAAAGCTGGCATTGATGTGCTGCTGGATGACCGGGATATCCGCCCCGGCGTCATGTTTGCCGATATGGAATTGATCGGTATCCCGCACAGGGTTGTCATTGGGGAAAGAAGCCTGAAAGAAAACCAGGTCGAATACCGCCTGCGCACTGCTGAAGAAAACCAGATGATTGCTTCAGATGATATTGTCGCTTATTTAATAGACCAGCTTAAGTAAAAAAATAAACGAATTTAACGTTTTACGACAGCAACAACCTGGTTGCCTTTGCCCAGGTATTCCAGGGAATCAAAGCTCAACATACGCGACATGGCAATGCCGCGACCATGGTTGTCGAAAGCCCTGTCGGGATCCATTTCCAGGTAATTGGAAAAATCAAAACCATCGCCCTGATCAGTGATGGTGAACTGGATTTCCGCTTCACCCTGAACAATATCAACAATCACTTCACGCCCTGAGTATTCAGGCAGGCTTAAACGTTTTTCAACTTCATCCTGCCAGGTACCATTTTCCTTCAGTTCACCTTTTTCCTGGTAGGTAATACCGAGGTTGCCATGTTCCACAGCATTTATCAGTAACTCAGACATGCCAACAACCACGCGCTGCGGCTCAGGACACAGACTGGAAAGAATGGTGGCCATTTCCCGTGCTTCATCAAGAGACCTGAATGCATGGCGGCCTTCAGCCAGCATCTTGTCGATGGTTTCTTTCTCTTCGACATGTTCCTGGGCAGAGCGGTAACGTAATCGGTCTTCTACCGCGGTAGCCACTACCGAGCGCAGCATTTCCTCTTCGAAAGGCTTGGTGAGGTAGTAATAGGCACCGGCTTTCATGCCATCGGCAATATCCTGCTTGGACGCCAGGGCAGTTTGTAAGATGACGGGTAATTCCAGCAGAACCTGGTGCTCCTTGATTCGCGCCAGCGTTTCCATGCCATCCATGTTAGGCATCATTCTGTCGAGCAGAACCAGGTCGAAATCTTCGGGAGCAGCTTCCAACTGGTTCCAGGCATCAAGACCGTCTTCAGCAGAACGAAGGTCATAGCCTTCATTTTCGAGATATTCTTTAATGATTTCTATGTTAAACGGTTCGTCATCGACAATAAGAACCGTTGCTTTGGTTTCGCTCATAATTTATTCCAAATCCGGAAACATCATTATTTTTCTGAAAAATTATTCTAGTGTTTTTGACAACTAATGCAATTGCTTAAATGTGGTGTCGGCAGCCTTATTGCTAACTTGAACATTTTTTCAAACTTTTTAATTTTTTTGAAACGCATTTGACACCATTCCAGTGAAAACGCATCATTAGCAACTTTTTATAACTACAGAATCTATCAGGCTTTGAACTTATGAGCTTTGTTCAGCAATCATCCTACACCCGTGAAGAACTCTTGAAATGTGGCAATGGCGAGCTGTTTGGCCCCGGCAATGCCCAATTACCTACCCCTAACATGCTGATGATGGATCGTATTTCACTGATCAGCGAGACCGGTGGTGAATTCGACAAGGGTGAAATCAAGGCTGAGCTGGATATTACGCCTGATCTATGGTTTTTTGACTGCCATTTTCCCGGTGACCCGGTCATGCCTGGCTGCCTCGGCCTTGATGCCATGTGGCAACTGGTCGGTTTTTACCTGGGATGGCTCGGTAATCCCGGTCATGGCCGTGCCCTGGGTGTCGGTGAGGTGAAATTTACCGGACAGGTGCTCCCCAAGGCCAAGCAGGTTACCTATCACATCAACATAAAACGCGTCATCACCAGAAAACTGGTGCTTGGTATCGGTGATGGTTCGGTTGAAGTCGATGGCCGCCAGATTTATACAGCCACCGATTTACGCGTAGGCCTGTTTACCTCTACCGATGGTTTTTAAGCCAGGGGTTTTTAAATAACTGTTATTGTAGAGGCGGCAATGGAATTGTTTTGCCATTAATTGACAATAAGCCAGCTTTCAGGGAAGCCACCGAAACCAGGCTTTCGCCTTTTTTCTCGACAAAGCCCTGGGTCAAGACCATATCTATCTGGCTGATAACCTGCAAATCTGCCATTTCATCGATTTTAACAAAATCGATCGCGTTTTCCGGATCATCAATGTTTTGAATTGCGGCCAGTTGCTGTTGGATGGCCATCTGTTTCAGAGCATCTCTGACAATGCTTTCAGGCACCTCCAGTTTGGCATCACCGACCAGCTTTTGCAGCATGGATTGCGGGATACTGACATCAGTGACTTTCATATCCTGGGCCTTTAGTGAAAAAGAAAACTTCACATCGCCCTGCGGGGTAGTTACCTGCAGGTTATCAATAGCAATGCCAGGGTTACGTTCCAGCAGCGCGGGTAATACACCCATAAAGGTGCCCATCATTGCCATGCCCTGCTGTTCCGCTGGCACCTGATTTTGCTGCATTTCCTTGATACTTTCCTGAATTTTTGCAACCGCTGCTGCCGAAATCGAGTCGAAGCTTACCTGCAGTAATGCGGAACCATATTCCTGCTCAGCCACCATGAGTCGATCGAAACTGTAAGTGGCTTTTAAATCCAGCACTTCATCTCTGGCTGAAGTATCAGCCTCAACCTTGAAATTATTCAGCTCAATGGCAATGTCTGTTTCAGTATCTTTAAAATTAATTCTGTCGATTAAAAAATCACCGCTACCCAGCATCAGATCGTTGATTCCCCTGGTGGAATCAGAGTTTAGGCTGTAGCTGTTTATATCCAGCCTGCCTTTGCCCGGCGAATAAACTGACAGGCCCTCACCGGAAAGTTGCATGGCAATGTGACCCTTGTTGGTATTGAAGTTGGCATTTCCTGACAGGCCTTTAAAGTCCAGCATCAGTTCATCGTCAAGCTGTTTTGCCTGGGCCAATGCCGGTATATCAATCCTGGTATAGCCGTCACCATTGAAATGAATTTCAGTTTGAACCTGCTCACCGGTTTCATCACCCAGTAATGCCTGGTCTTCATAGAAAAAAGCTGTTTTGAAATGCGCCAACTGACCGAACCAGCCGTCATTCAGCGTGTATGGACCATGCTTGATATCGCTTGAAATGGTTAAGCTTAAATCTAAATTTTCGCCATCCGGCATATTTACCGGTAATGTAAATGTTGATTTTGCCTTCGCGTCATAAAACCCTCTCGCATAATCATGACTGTCAAGGCGGTAGCCCTGGGTTTCAAGTTCTGCAATCAGTCCGCGATAACGGTTTTCAATTTCAAAGCCAAGAATAAATGGCAGAAAAGCCACCAGGATGACAGCAAGAATGATCAAATTCCGAATGAGTTTCATTATTTATTTCCTGTTGAAAGTTTTTGAAGCAAAACCCTGGCTAAAACCCGGTTACGTTTAGTTAAGGCCAGTTCCGATCTGTTCCGTTTAGTTCAGTTCAGTGATACGCCTGATAATCGAATCAACGTCCAGACCCGCCTGGGTCAATTGTTCATGTTGTGTGGCATGTTCAATAAATTCATCTGGAATGCCAAGGTGCAAAATCCTGATAGGCCCATTAGTTTTAGCCCCTGTCTGCATGACAGGTAAGGTTTGGATAAATTCAGCAATAGCACTGCCTGCCCCACCCTGTACCGCATTGTTTTCGAGTGTCACCAGGATGTCATGGTCAGCATAAACTGACCGGATCAAGTCCTCATCAAGTGGCTTGACGAAACGCATGTTAACCACCGTTGCATCCAGCTTTTCGCCAACTTCCAGCGCGTTAGCCAGCAATTCACCATACGCCAGAATAGCAATGGATTTACCGGCTCTAACTGTTTCGGCTTTGCCAATTTCAATGGTAGAAAGCCCCTGCTCTTCTTCAACACCGGGTCCCGTGCCGCGTGGATACCTGACCATGGCCGGCCCGGGATGCTCGAGAGCGGTTTGCAGCATCAGGCGCGTTTCCTTTTCATTGCTCGGCACCATGACGACCATATTGGGTATACAGCGTGCATAGGTTAGATCAAAACTGCCTGCATGGGTTGCGCCATCTGCCCCCACCATACCAGCACGGTCAACCGCAAAAGTCACATCCAGGTTTTGCAGGGCAACATCATGAATAAGCTGATCATAAGCACGCTGCAAAAACGTCGAGTAAATCGCCACAACCGGCTTTAAACCATCACATGCCATGCCGGCGGCCAGTGTAACCGCATGCTGCTCGGCTATCGCCACATCGTAATAACGCTCGGGAAACTGTTGGGAATATTGAACCAGTCCTGAACCTTCACACATGGCGGGAGTTATCGCGATAACGCTGTCATCATTTTCAGCCGCATCACATATCCACTGGCCAAACACCTTGGTAAAGCTTTTGCCGCCTTTTTTGCCACCTTTATTACTACTGGTATTAGCCAGGGGTTCGCCTGTTTCCAAATCGAACGGTGTCACCCCATGATAAAAGCTCGGATTGCCTTCAGCCGGGTGATAGCCTTTGCCTTTTTGCGTAACCACATGAAGAAAACGTGGCCCCTTTATCTGTTTAAGGTTTTCAAGCGTGGCAATCAGGCCTTTGATATCGTGTCCATCGATCGGCCCCATGTAGTTGAATCCCAATTCCTCAAACAAGGTACCCGGAATCACCATACCTTTCATATGCTCTTCCCAACGCTCCATCAGTCCGACAACTCCCGGAAGGCTTTTAAATGCAGAGCGCGAACCATCCCGCACTTTGTTATAGGTTCTACTGGAAAGAATCTTGGTTAGGTATTTACTGACAGCACCAACAGGAGAAGAAATCGACATGTCATTGTCATTCAAAATGACCAGCAGGTCGGTATCGAGGGAACCGGCATGATTTAATGCTTCGAACGCCATCCCAGCTGAAAGGGCACCATCACCGATTATGGCGACTATTTCTCTTTCAATTCCCTGCTTTTCAGCAGCAACTGCCATACCCAGCGCAGCACTGATTGAGGTACTGGAATGACCGACACCAAAAGTATCGAATTCTGATTCTTCACGTCGCGGAAAACCCGACAAACCATCTTTCATGCGCAAAGAAGACATGCCCTCTCGACGTCCGGTCAGGATTTTATGCGGATAGGCCTGGTGACCGACATCCCAGATAAGACGATCATGTGGCGTGTTAAAGACATAATGCAGGGCAACGGTAAGTTCAATCACACCAAGCCCCGCGGCGAGATGACCACCGGTTTTCGAGACAGACTCAATTAAAAACTCGCGGATTTCGCCGGCAAGCTGAGGTAATGCCTCGGCTGGCAGGGCTCTTACATCATCCGGATAATTGGTGGAATTGAGCAGGTCTTCGTAAACTGCATTTTCTTCAGCGTCATGCATCGATCAGATTGCAGCCTCTACCTGCACTTTTCGGTAAAATAGAGTGATATTCTATCTTAATAACAAATCATGAAAAACCGACGACACAAAAATAAGCGCACCCAGGCCGAGCAGCGCTACCAGAAACATAAACAGCGTAATATTCTGGCTACGCCCGGTGTTCATGAATTTGTTATTGTTCTGGATCACTTAAAAGGTGGGTTTAACGTACCCAAGATTTTTCGCAGCGCCCAGGCATTTGGCGCAAATGAAGTCCACCTGGTGAATGTTCCATGGTTTGACCCGGCACCGGCCAAAGGTGCATTTAAATACGTCCCGGCCGTTTTTCATGAAACATTTGAAAGCTGTTACCGGAATCTTTCAGAACGTGGATATACATTTTTCATTCTTGAACCGAATGAAGGCCATGCAATCGATCAGTTTGAACTACCCGGGAAATCCGCATTTGTGTTTGGCAATGAAGAACTGGGCATCAGCTTTGAACCGACAGCGTTCGAAACCATGGAAAGGTTGACCATTCAACAGTTCGGGCCGGTTGACAGCCTGAATGTCAGTGTTGCGGCATCTGTTGTGATGTACGAATACGCGCGGCAAATGAAAAATTAATCATTCAGCCAGTCAAATGCCTCGCCAAGATTTTCAAAATAACGCACTTCACCTGAAACAAACCAGCTCGCAATTTTTGCCGTTTTTTCAAGCCACTGTTGATTGCCGTAGATGGCAATTT
Source organism: uncultured Gammaproteobacteria bacterium (assembly GCA_937926265.1). Lineage (GTDB taxonomy): Bacteria > Pseudomonadota > Gammaproteobacteria > Chromatiales > Chromatiaceae > JABDQZ01. The sequence continues at coordinate 445 of CALAZS010000122.1, read as the reverse complement.
TTTCAAACTCGTTGCCATGTTTCAGTCCGAATTTGAAATCATCCCAGGCAGCGCGTAATTCCCAGCCTTCCAGCTCAGAGGCATCGAACAAGACCTTGACCCTCGCATCCCTGATAGCCTCCATCGCAGAATCGACCAATGGATTGATAATTTCATAATCTTCATGGGTCAGCTTGCCCGCTGCTTTTAAATCGAGAAAGAAATTTTTGCCTGTTCTGGCGATACCTACTGATAAACCATGCCTGACTATTTTCATCTTTTTTCTCCTTTTTTATATTTTGGCCACCTGTTTTGTGTATAGCATGATCCTGCGATCCTGAAACAAATTCTCATGATCCAGATCAAATTTTTAGCCGATAATTGTGTATGCTCCCTAATATGCCTGATATGCCTAGAAACTTAAAAGATATCGACTACCTGATCGTTGGACAGGGCCTGGCCGGGT
>CALAZS010000121.1 GCA_937926265.1 uncultured Gammaproteobacteria bacterium | reverse complement strand
TTTTTTGCTAAACCAGAAGCCGACAGTCAGAAAGCCGAGCATAATGATCGCTAACTGGCCAAGTTCCACCCCTACATTGAAGCTTATCAAGGCGGTTAGAAATGCATCCGCCGGCATGCCAAATTCCTGTAAAACACTGGCGAAGCCCATACCGTGTAGTAAGCCAAAAGCAAAAACAATCAACAGGCGACTGTTATGCAGGTTCTTGTGATAAATGTTTTCCAAGCCAATATAGGCAATTGACAAGGCGATCAGGGGTTCAACGATATTGGCAGGCAGATTAATTACGCCATGCATTGATAGCCCAAGTGTTATCGAGTGAGCAAGGGTAAACATCGTAACCTGCCATAAAAGGGGACTGATACGAGTGCTCAAAAGAAATATGCCAAGAATGAAGAGAATATGATCCATGCCCATCGGCAGGATATGTTCAAAGCCTGCAATGATGTATTCCGTGATTACCGACAGGGTGGATCGTTTTGTGAAAACCTCGGTTAATGAAAACGGTTCACTCGGCTGATCATTGCGTATCCACTGCCACTGCGACCAGAACCATTTCTCGTTGGCTTCATCCACCTGTCTTACTCTGACAGCATTATCACCAAACAATGCCGGGTAGTACCAGGTCAAATTTTTTGCATCACGCGGTATTTCGCCTTCCAGATAAATGATGCTGTTACGAGGCACTTTGACATAACCGGGGACGGGTATATCAACTTCGGTGATTTTTAATTTTGCAGCTTTGTCATCAAACTTAAGCTGAACCTGCTGTTCGAATTTTTCATGAAAGGATTTAAAGCGCTCTTTAAGCTCAGGTCCCTGCAGAACCCTTAGCTCATCATATTCTTCAGCAGTAGGTGCCTGGGTGGTGTCCTGGTACTGGGCATTAATACCGGTCAGTAATGCTTCGACGCTGGCGCGTACTTCAACTTTGTATTTGCCACTGGTATAGACGCTGATTTCTACTAAGGCCGGTTTGACGACATCAGCTAATACTGTCACTGGGTTTAGAAATAAAACAACAAAGGTTAATAAAATGACAAATGACCAGAATTGTTTTTCAAAAACGCTGTGAATGCTTCCCTGCAAGCTCTGGCAAAAACATCCATGTTTTTGACAGTTTTGAAAAACAATTTTTGGTCTTTTCATTATCGAATTATCGAGGTTGAATTTACGAATGGAAGTAATTTGCTACCAGGAAACAGTGTCAGGTTCAGCTTTTCAGAACTGTCGAAAACAGGAAGTTTTCGTCAGAGCCTACATGGATGTATTAACGGCGATTCTGAAAAGTTTGACCTGATATTGTTTCAAAGAAATTAGGCGTCGATTTTCTTATATTTAATACGATGCGGCTGATCCGCAGCATCACCCAGACGGCGTTTGCGATCCTTCTCGTAATCCTCATAGTTACCTTCAAACCAGACAATATCCGAGTCACCCTCAAAAGCCAGAATATGCGTGGCAATGCGGTCAAGGAACCAGCGGTCATGCGATATAACAACCGCACAGCCAGGGAAGTTAAGTAATGCTTCTTCCAGGGCCCGCAAGGTTTCAACATCAAGGTCGTTGGTAGGTTCATCAAGCAGTAACAGGTTACCACCCGATTTGAGCATGTTGGCCAGATGAACACGGTTGCGTTCACCACCGGATAAGTCACCAACGCGTTTTTGCTGATCACTGCCTTTGAAATTAAAGCGACTGACATAGGCACGTGACTGAATTTCATAGCGGTCTACGGTGATGATGTCAGAACCACCGGAGATTTCCTCCCAGACGGTTTTATTGTTATCCAAAGCATCACGTGACTGGTCAACATAAGCCACCTGTACCGTTTCACCCAGCTTGAGTTCGCCCTCATCCGGTTGTTCCTGGCCGGTAATCATGCGGAAAAGGGTGGTTTTACCGGCACCGTTCGGACCAATTACACCAACAATTCCACCTTTCGGTAAATTGAATGAAAGGTTGTTGTACAATAGTTTTTCACCAAATTTTTTCTTCAAACCATTGGCTTCAATAACCAGGTCACCCAGCCTTGGGCCGGGTGGAATATAAAGTTCGTTGGTTTCATTGCGCTGTTGGAAATCCTGGCTTTGCAATTCTTCAAAGCGTGCCAGGCGTGCCTTGCTTTTTGCCTGGCGTCCCTTGGGATTGGAACGAACCCATTCAAGCTCCTGTTTCATGGTTTTGATTCTGGCAGCTTCGGTTTTCTGTTCCTGTTCCAAACGTGCTTCTTTCTGTTCGAGCCAGGAAGAATAGTTGCCTTCCCATGGAATACCATGACCACGGTCAAGTTCAAGAATCCAGCCGGCAACATTATCGAGGAAGTAACGATCATGGGTTACCGCAACCACGGTGCCGTTATAGTCATGTAAGAAGCGTTCCAGCCAGGCCACAGATTCAGCATCAAGATGGTTGGTAGGCTCATCAAGTAACAGCATATCCGGGGCTGAAAGCAACAGGCGGCAAAGGGCAACGCGACGACGTTCACCACCTGAGAGTTTTGTTACATCAGCATCCCATGGTGGCAGTCGCAGTGCATCAGCGGCTACCTCAAGCTGTCTTTCCAGGTTATGTCCGTCAGATGCCTGGATAATGTTTTCCAGTTCTGCCTGCTTCTTGGCAAGTTCATCAAAATCGGCATCGGGTTCAGCATAGGCGGCATAAACTTTGTCGAGTTCGGCCAGGGCTTCCTTGATATGTCCCAGTGCTTCTTCAACATTGCCACGAACATCTTTTTCAGGATCGAGTTGTGGTTCCTGTGGAAGGTAGCCCACTTTGATGCCTGGCTGCGGCCTGGCTTCACCTTCAATTTCGGTATCGATACCGGCCATAATGCGAAGCAGGGTGGATTTACCTGCACCGTTTAAACCCAGAACACCAATCTTGGCTCCCGGAAAAAAAGACAGGGAAATATTGCTGAGAATTTCACGTTTAGGTGGAACAATTTTCCCCACCCGGTTCATTGTGTAAATGTATTGAGCCATTTTGAGATATCAGATTATTTTAAGATACGGTGATTTTCGCATAGTGCTATCTCCAACATCAATAAAACCCCGATAATTGATCATTGTCTGTAACAGGCGTGCACTTTATTGGGTAGAATCAGTCAATGAATTTTCTTAAAAAATCGCTTTTGCCTCTATTTTCAATGCTGCTGTTTCCAGGGCTTCTGTTATCGGCACTGGTAATTTTTAGCCAGAACAGCAGGGCAGAGGAATACTGTGACTGGCAGTTAACTGAATCAAATGGGATGCCTGCCATTGAAAGTAGACTTTGTGATTTACAGGGTGATCCTGAAAATGGAAAACAGGTTGCAATCGATCGTTCCAGGGGAAATTGTCTTGCCTGCCACATGATGCCGATCCCCGAGGAGGAATTTCATGGACAGGTTGGTCCTCCCTTGCATTGTCTGGCAATGCGGTACAGCGAAGGCCAATTGAGAGCCCGTTTGGTTGAACCGATGCTTTACAACGCCAATACCATCATGCCGGGTTACTACCGCCATCCCAGGGATAATCACCGCTTAGCCAACGCTTACCAGGGCAAAACTTTCCTGTCTGCTCAGGAACTTGAAGACCTCGTGGCTTTTGTCGTTACTCTCAGGTGTGAATGATGCAGCATGATTTATTAAGCAGACGGACAATCGGGCCTAAAAACATATTGGCAATCATGGCCTTGTTGTTAAGTTTTTCGCTTAATTTGCTGGCAGAACCTTTCCCCACTTCCGGTTATGACTTTTTACCGGATGACATGAAAGAAATTCAGGATGATGATTTTCTCAATCCGGGAATGGATACTGTTGATAAAGGACTTATGCATTTTCAGGATGAAGAGTATGAATCATCCTCCTGTGCCAATTGCCATGGCGATCATGGCGAGTATCTGAACAGGGAAAAAATTGCGGGTTACCCAAGGTATTCTGAAGAACATGAAAGAGTGATAACACTTCAGGAACAAATAAATCTGTGCGGTATTGAAAAGCTTGACCGTTTTCCGCTTGAATATGATGAAGACAAGCTTGTTGCACTGGAGACGTTTGTTCGTTCGAAGGCTAATGGCCAGATAATCAATGTTGAGGTCTCAGATGAATCCCGGGATTTTTTTGAGCTGGGAAAATCTTTATATAACCGGCGATTTGGGCAGATGGGTATGACCTGCAGTCATTGTCATGTGCAATACCAGGGCATCATGCTGAGGGGGTCAAAACTAACCCAGGGACAGACCAACGGTTTTCCTGTGTACCGGATTGACAGCAGACAAATAACCACTATCCATCAACGTTATAACGAATGCTTTCTCCAGCTTAGGGCTGAACCTTATCAGCGAGGTAGCAGGGAATACCGTGCTTTGGAGTATTACATGGGGGTATTAAGTAATGGCCTGAAAGTTGAAACGCCCGGAGTACGTTATTGAAGCAAGCTAAACTGATTTATGCATTTGGGCGGCCTGCAGGGTGTTTTCCAGCAGGGTTGCAACAGTCATTGGTCCTACGCCACCGGGTACAGGTGTTATCCACGAAGCCTGTTCTTTAGCAGTGTCATAATCAACATCACCACAAAGCTTGCCATCGTCCAGGCGGTTAATACCAACGTCGATAACAATGGCACCGGGCTTGACCCATTCACCTTTCACAAACTTGGGAATACCGACAGCGGCTACCACAACATCAGCATTTTTGATTTTTTCCTCAAGGTTTTGAGTTTTACTGTGACAAACAGTAATGGTACAGCGGGCTGCCAACAGTTCCAGCGCCATGGGGCGGCCAACAATATTCGATTGGCCAACAATGACAGCATCTTTGCCGACCAGGTCAATGCCGGTTTTTTTGAGCATGGTCATTACGCCTTTAGGTGTACAGGGACGTAAAAGCGGCATGCGCAGGGTCAGGCGACCAACATTATAGGGATGGAATCCATCGACATCTTTTGTTGGGAGTATACGCTCCGTGACAGTTTCTTCGTCGATATGCTCAGGTAATGGTAATTGCACCAGGATACCATCAACCTCTTCGCGCTCATTCAGCTCGTCAATAAGAGATAACAGTTTGTCCTGTGAGGTGTCTGCATCCAGTTGAATCAGTTCGGAATAAAAGCCAACGGCTTCGCATGAGTTTCTCTTGTTACGCACGTAAACCTGCGAGGCGGGATTTTCACCGACCAGGATAACCACCAGGCCGGGAGGACGTTGTCCCTGGCTGGTTTGCGCTTCAACGGCAGTTTTGATTTCGGATTTGATTTCTTCAGAAATGGCTTTGCCATCAAGGATCTGGGCTGTCATGCGGGTTACCGGGTGCGTGGGGTTAAGAATGAAATTTTAAAAAGTTTTCATCTGGATTACCAGTTGAAAACCTAGTGGTTGAGGATCTGATCCAGGAATGTCTTGGTCCGGTCCACCTGGGGGTTTTCAAAGAATTCCTGAGGTGTGTTCTGTTCAACTATTTCGCCGCCATCCATGAAAATAACCCTGTCAGCCACTTTTTTGGCAAACCCCATCTCGTGGGTAACACATAACATTGTCATGCCTTCCTCGGCCAGTTCGATCATGACATCCAGTACTTCTTTAATCATTTCAGGGTCGAGCGCAGAGGTAGGTTCATCAAACAGCATGATATTGGGGTTCATGCACAATGATCGGGCAATCGCTACACGCTGTTGCTGACCACCGGATAACTGCCCCGGGTATTTTCCGGCCTGGTCCGGAATTTTTACTCTTTCCAGGTATTTCATTGCAATGGCTTCAGCTTCGGCTTTTGGCTTTTTCTGAACCCATATTGGGCCAAGGCAAAGGTTTTCCAGAATGGTTAAATGAGGGAAGAGGTTGAAGTGCTGGAACACCATGCCAACATCCTTGCGTATGGCTTCGATGTTTTTCACGTCTTCAATCATTTCAATGCCATCAACCACGAGAGAACCTTTCTGAAATTCTTCAAGGCGGTTGATGCAACGTATCATGGTCGATTTGCCTGAACCGGAAGGCCCGCAGATAACAATTCTTTCACCTTTGTGAACTGTCAGGTTTATATCTTTAAGTACGTGGAAATCGCCATACCACTTGTTAAGGTCTTTTATGATGATGACTTCTTCGGAAGTGGTGTGAGAGGATGTGTTTTCTGTATTCATAAAAAGACCTATTTACGATGTTCGGTATTCAGTTTGCGTTCTATGGATGAAGAGATAACAGACATACCAAAGCACACAGTCCAGAAAAGCATGGCAACGAACAGGTAGCCTTCATTGGCATGGCCACCCAACCAGTAAGAATTACTCAGTGCTGCCTGGGTTGTGCTGAGAATTTCAAAAATGCCGATAATCATCAGGAAGCTGGTGTTTTTAAACAGCATCACAAACGTGGCAAGGATATTCGGCATGGAAACTTTTAAAACCTGCGGCAATATGATCAGCAGTGTTTTTTGCCAGTAACTTAAGCCAAGAGAGTCTGCCGCTTCGTATTGGCCCTGAGGAATGGCATTGAAGCCGCCCCGGTAAACTTCTGCCATGTAACCGGCCATAAACAGCGTCAACACTATCCAGACACGCAATAGCTTGTCGACATTTGTACCTTCGGTAAAAAACAGCGGTAACATCACCGAGCCCATGAAAAACAGGGCAAGTACAGGTACACCACGGAAAAACTCGATAAGTAAAACGCTGATGCTCTTTGCCAGTGGCATTGTTGAGCGTCGGCCAAGCGCCCAGATAAAGCCCAGCGGAAAAGCAACGATAATACTTGCCGCGGCAAGAAAGATGTTGAGTGAAAAACCACCCCAGTAATCAGTGCTGACAGGTTCCAGGCCAATCCAGCTGCCGTTAAGAATCAAGATTGAGACAAACGGTAAAAGCAGAAACAGGGGAACAAATATTTTTGTACGAATGGTTTTGGAAACAAAGTTAGAGCCAATCACTACGCTTAATAAAAGGCCCAGGCAAAGGTTGATACGCCAGATTTCTTCTGTGGGATAACTGCCGTAGAAAAACTGTTGTGACCACGCCTGAATGAAAACCCAGCAGGCGCCATCTTTTACGCAATCATCCTGGGTTTCACCAGACCAGTTTGCAGAGAAAAACAGCCAGTCCAGCAGACCTGGAATAAAATTGGCCAGAATAGCCAGAATAAATACTGTGGCAATGGTATTGGGTATTGATGAAAACAGGTTGTTTTTCATCCAGGCCACAATACCCGTGGTCATATCGGGTGGTGGCCTGGATGGAAGTGGTTCGAAGGTTTTCATTTTTTACTTACAAGGTTTTCCGGTTAGCGTTTTATTTCGACACAAGCGCAACTTTTTTGTTAAACAAATTCATCACAACAGAAATAATCATGTTGAATACAAAGTAAACGGCCATCGTCATAAAGACGATTTCAATTGCCTGTCCTGTCTGATTCAATGTGGTCCCGACAAACACGGTAAATAAATCAGGGTAACCAATTGCAGTGGCCAGGGTGGAATTTTTGACAAGGCTTTGATATTCACTGTTAAGTATCGGGGCGATAACCCGCATCGCCTGTGGCACGATAATCAGCTTCATGATCTGTTTTTCTTTCATGCCGATACTGCGGGCTGCTTCAGTCTGTCCATGCGGTACTGACTGAACACCGGCACGAACAGCTTCACCAATAAAAGCGCCGGTGTAGATTGTTAATGACAGCGCCAGGGCCATAAGCTCCGGTATTACCGTGATGCCACCACTGTAGTTAAAGCCGCGTAGAACCGGATACTCGAGCCCGAATGGCATGCCCATGGCAAAGAATGTAACAACAGGCAGCCCGATAATCAGAACAATGTTTGTATAGAAAACCGGGAATTGCTGACCGGTTTTTTCCTGTCTTTTCCTGGCCCAGTGTTTGACAATGAAACTCGCTAGAATACCGATAATAAAGGCGGCAATAACCACGGCAGAACCATCTTCACGGACAAGGTTTGGCAGGTAAAGTCCCCTGACATTGAGAAAAACAGCTTCACCTAGGGAAAGGCTTTGCCTGGCACCGGGAAGGGTGGAAAGTACTGCAAAATACCAGAAAAATATCTGTAAAAGCAGGGGGATGTTTCTGAAAATTTCGATATAGATAACTGCCAGCTTGCGAATCAGCCAGTTATGGGAAAAATGTGCCACGCCGATAATGAAGCCAACTATGGTTGCAAAGATGATACCGATGATGGAAACCAGAATGGTGTTAAGTAAACCCACGACAAAAGTTTTTCCATAGGTATGCGTGGCATCGTATGGAATCAGGGACATTAAAATGTCAAAACCGGCGGTACTGCCAAGGAACTCGAAGCCGCTTTTGATGCCCCGGGCTTCCATGTTGGTGATGGTGTTGGAAATAATCAGGTAAAAGAAATAGCCGAGGCCGAGTACCAGCAATATCTGGTAAATCACTGCTCTTATGCCGGGATTGTTATAGAAAACCGGTTCAGAAAGGTTTTTGGTAGCCATTAATTAACGAAGGCATTCATAACGAGGATATTCATAGGGTATGTAGTGCATTAACAAATAGCCAGGCATTTAGCCTGGCTATTTTCGCAGGGTTTTGCTTAACGCATTGCCGGTGAGTATAGAATGCCACCATCTGTCCATTGCGCGTTAAGGCCGCGTGAGATTTTCAGTGGTGAATCCATGCCGACATTTTTCTCAAATGATTCTGCATAGTTACCCACCTGTGTGATCACGTTGTAGGCCCAGTCAGCGGACAGGCCAAGTTTTTTACCGAGGTCGCCTTCACTACCCAGCAGGCGCTTTTGACCGGGATTGCCGTTCTTACGTAAGTCATCAGCATTTTTTGAGGTCACACCCTGGTACTCACCTTCTATCGATGCATTGACCACCCATTTCACAATGTTAAACCATTCATCATCACCCTGGCGTACCACCGGGCCTAATGGTTCTTTGGAAATAACTTCAGGTAGCACAATTGCGGATGATGGATCTTTGAGGCCGATGCGCAATGCATAAAGCTGGGACTGGTCAGATGTCAGAAAATCACAACGTCCGGATTCAAGTCCCTGGCGCGTCTGGTCTGAAGTATCGAAAGTCACAACGGTAAATTTCATGTTGTTTTGACGGAAGTAATCAGCAATAGCCAGTTCGGTTGACGTACCAGCCTGGATACAGGCCGCTGCGCCATCCAGTTCTTTTGCACTTTTAACACCCAGGTTTTTACGAACCATGAAACCAGTACCATCGTAATAAATGGTGCCGGCAAAATTAAGCCCCAGCGATGTGTCACGTGTATGGGTCCATGTAGTGTTGCGTGAAAGCAGATCAATTTCTCCGGACTGCAGTGCAGTAAAACGCTCTTTTGCGGTCAGGGGCTTGTATTTGACTTTGCTGGCATCACCAAGCACTGCTGCAGCGACTCCGCGGCAAACGTCTACATCCAGGCCGCTCCAGTTGCCTTTCTCGTCCTTCTGGGAAAAACCTGCCAGGCCGGTGCTTACACCGCAGTTAACATGGCCCTTGGTTTTGACGTCATCGAGTGTGCCCGCCTGCACAGAGGAATTGAAGGCGACAGAAGAGAAAAAAAGTACTGAAAATACAAATTTTAATTTCATGCTTGGTTTCCTTGCCAGTGATGGCTAGAGATGGAAATGATCAGGAATTTGTCATCAAAAACCTGTAAATATTAACAATATTATGACAACGTGGTAACCCCATAAAAAGGACGGAAGCGTTTATATTAGCCAAATCAAATATTAAGGCTTACCACAATATTTCTCCATGTTTTTGCAGATTGACTGCCAAAAACTATGTGCTTTCATTTGAAGATAATATTTCCAGTAAATAACACCAATTATTCCGATAATCATTCCATTCATTATCAAGAGGAAAACAAATGTTAAAAATAAAGATTTCTCTGTTTTCATTTTTTATCTGTTCATTATTTTGGATAAGCACGCCAGTACTTGCGGAACAAACCAAATCTGAAACTGAACGGGGTAAGTTTCTGGGTGCAAAAATGTCGACTCATCCTTCCTGGTTCAAGACGAGTTTTCTTGAAATTGGAGATGACGTTGAAGAGGCTGCTGATGAAGGCAGGCACGTTATCCTGTTCATGGAAATGAACGGTTGCCCATACTGCTTCAAGATGATTGAGGAAAATTTCAAAACTTCATCTTACACTGACTTTATCCAGGAAAACTTTGATGTTATAGCGTTAAACATAAAAGGTGACCGTGAGGTTGCGCTTAATTCTGATACCAGTGCAACAGAGAAAAAAATCGCTGAAATCATGAAGGTCAGGTATACGCCGACAGTGATATTCCTTGATAAGGAAAATAACCAGGTTGCCCGTATTAATGGCTATCGTAACGCAAAAGAATTCAAGCATGTACTGGACTACGTTAAGGAAGAGGCATACAAAAACCAGAAGCTTTCTGCATACCTGGACAACAAGAAAAAAACCGAGTCTTATAGCTTTAGGTCTCATTCGGAGCTGGAAAACATCAGTGACCTGAGTCAAATAAAAGATCGTCCGTTGGCCATATTGTTTGAAGACAGTGCCTGTATTGACTGTGACAAACTACATGATGGTTATCTCAATGATCCGGAAGTGAAAAAGTCGCTGGAAAAAATGGCATTTGTGCGTGTTGATGCACTTTCAGATGCCGAGATAACGGATCCTCAAGGAAATAAAATCACCCAAAAAGCATTTGCTGATCAACTGGGTATCACATACCGCCCCAGTATCGTGCTGTTTGATGAGGGTAGGGAAATTGTCCGCATTGAGAGTATGCTCTACGGTTTCCATTTCAGTGGTGTCCTGGAATATGTAGCTGGTCGTCATTACAAAGAATATCCAGAAAGTCCTTTCCGTTATCTGGATGTTAAAACCGAGCAGATGCTCTCAGAAGGTAAAAACGTAAATATTTCAAAATAACTTTTACTAACAACGGGCGGGTATTGATAAAGCAGGTTACTGATTGCTTTGCTTTTTCATTGCCCGTTCAATTCCTTTGTTCCTGGCATAGCGCTGATAATTCCAGCCTTTTTCATAGGCTTTATCCAGTACCAGGCCCATTGAATTTAACATGCGTTGGCGCTTGACGATTGAATCTGTCTTCAGGATTAATTGATTATCGGTACTATAAAACAATAAGGTTGGTAACTGGGTAAGTTCCTGGCTGGTGTACCATTGTTGAGGCGTGACTGTTTCACCAGTGGGTGTGGTAAGCGAAGTAATTGAATCATTTCTATCAAGCCTGACAACATCAAATTTTTCAAGTTGCTCTCTTATTTCAGGCAATGCAAGCACATCATTATGGAAGTTTTCACACTCCAGGCAATTATTGGCTTCGAGCAAGACTAAAAGCGGTTTTTGAGGTGCTGCTTGCTGATGCTCTGCTTGTTGGCGCTCTGAAAGTGCTGATGCAGGCAGGAAAAAAGGGTCGTCTTTCAATTTATAGTCTGATTTTTCAACTACATTGATCGATTTGCGCCTCAGGTAATCACGGAATTTTTCATTTGGTTCTCTGTTTTCAACAAACGATATGATGTTTTCAAAATGCTCCGGGCTCTTGTAGCCGACCAGGCTGAACATTTTTTTGCCATTCGAACCAAAAAACAGAAGAGTAGGAGCAATGCCTGCCCCTTCTTTAATGGCAAATTCCTTCACCAGCATAGGGGTACCATCAGGGTGAGTCATTTCGGTATCGTCAAAAATTTCCAGGCCCATTGTGTCAAAGTTTCTTTGAACCAGGTCAGCGATTCGTGGGTTGCCCAGGCTTACTTTCAGAAACATCTTGCAGTAGGAGCAACCCTGGGTGGTAAACATGATCATCAGACCTTTTTTGCCATTGGCTATGGCGTTGGCAAGGTCATCATTTAGATCCTTAAAGGAATCGTCCAGAAACCAGTCTGGATAGCTGATATCCTGGATTTCGCTATCATCAAAATCCTTGCTGAATGTTGAGCTCGAAATACCGAATAAAAATAGAAAGGTAATCAAAAAATTAACCTGATTTTGAAACTTTTTATAATGCATGTCCTATCCGTAATAAGCTGACCCTGAAAGCGATGAGTTTTTTAAGTCTAGTAACTTTTATGTGAAATTGCATTTTTCGAACTTTGCATAAAAACTTTACACAGGTTGATTGGCAAACCTATTTAATGGTTGACAAGTTAACCGGTGTTTTTATCTAAAAGTCAGATCATTTATGGTTTTTTGCACAACTATGATGCAAAGGAGAAAAATTCAGTGTGTTATCTCTATAAATATGCAATTTAGCTTAGAAATTTCTTTTAAGTGATTGATAAATATTGGTAATATTTTATTTGTCCAGTTTTTGTACAATTTAATGGAGACCCAATAATTTACACTGTAAAATGAATTTACTCGTACTTTATTAACAGAGTTATCCACAGAAAATGTGAATAAAACTGACCCAGATCAATTAGTAAATTAGAACAAAATTAAATGGTTGTTTCTGCGGATGAAAACAGTGCTCAGTTAAGCTTGAGGCTTACAATAACAAATCCTCATTAATCGGATTAAACCTGGATACAGACTTTACAAGTGAATCTGCCGTCAGGCCTGGCACACCATATGCCTCAGTCAGAACACCTTTGCTGGAAGCTTTCTGCATTAGCAGGTCAAAATCTCCATCACCGGAAAGTAAAACGATTTTCTCTACCAGGTTAATCGATTCCATGACATCGATAGTAATCCCGACATCCCAGTCTCCTTTGGCAGATCCATCACTGCGCTGAATAAAGGGTTTGAGCTTCAAGCTAAAACCAATGTGTTCCAGTGCCGCCTGAAATTTTTTTTGTGCAGGGTCATTTCGATCAATTGCGTATGCGGTAGCAGATATGACCTCTCCCTGTGCACTGATTTTTGCCCATAATTTCCGGTAATTAAATTGCCTGCCATAGGCATGCCTGGTGGTGTAGTAGATATTTTGTACATCTGCAAAAATGGCGATTTTATTCATGAGACACTTTGCCGCGCAGTAACTTGGTTTTGCCACGCCTGGTTTTACTGTCCATACGTCTTTTTTTGGAAGCTTTCGTTGGTTTGGTAGGGTGAAGTCTAATTCAGATTGGCATTGAGTGTATGAAAATATTATCTCTCGGATTAGCCTTTGATTAAGGGCAACAGGTTTTTAAGGTCAAGTCATAATCCTGAAACGGTATATCGAGAATGATATGACTTACCTTCATGCCCTGCAAAGATGCCCAATTATGGCAATTTCTATTCATAACATGCACTCAAGCAGTGCAGCTATACAATTTATTAAAATGTAAGCAATTGATTTGAAAAATAAATTCTTTTGGCACGCAGGTTGCAAATCTCTAATATTGATAAGGATGCTAATGAGTACAGGGATTGAAAGTGTCAATTATTGTTTTATTAAATTCTAAGAAGTTCGGTTATGAAAAGAGTGTGTGTTCCAATTAACAGCCCAGCCTGGCAATACTATGTTCGAGAAGGGTGGATAACTGTCGCGATCCAGGGTACGCGCGTCATATTAATCAAACCTAAAACTGAAACCAACAGAGAGCCCCAAGAGGGTATTCTGGAATTGCATTAGGAATCAAAAACAAATGAGTCGAATCCATTTTATAGGTGGAGAAAAAGGTGGTGTTGGAAAATCGGTTATATCACGGCTTTTAGCACAGTATTATATCGATAGGAAAAAAGACTTTAGGGTATATGATGCGGATTTATCGCATGGGGCGATGATGCGATATTACCGGGATTTTTCGGAACCTGTAGATATCACCCAATTTGAAAGCGCTGACAAAATCGCTGAATACACTGTCAGTTCCGGAACAGTTGCTATTGTCGATTTGGCGGCGCAAACAGCTCGCCCTCTAAAACAATGGATAGCTGATACCGGACTCATTGAGCTTGTTAACGACCTGGGTTTACCTTTAACGCTTTGGCATGTTATGGATGATGGAGCTGACTCATTTCAGTTATTACAAAACCTGATAAGCGATTATGGGAACGAGGTAGAGTATATTGTTGCTCGAAACTTCGGGCGTGGAAGTAATTTTAAGCATCTGAATGAAGCTGAGCTTTCTTTGGAGTTTGATAATCCTGATCTTAAATTTATTGATATTCCTGCCTTGCACTCGCCGACTATGCGTAAGATCGATCATATTAGCGCCAGTTTCTGGGCGGCTGCAAACAATAAAGATAGTTCAATAGGGCCCACTTTAGGTTTACTTGAACGACAACGGGTTAAAACCTGGCTAAACAAGGCTTATCAACAGTTTGATAAAATACATGATTAATCTGCCTGTTATTAAACTGATTCTAGCGACCTCAAATCTAAAGTGAATGCAGTTAAGGCGATGCCAGCTGTTTGCAGTTGCCATGCATTTTATGACTAACTAATTAAATTTATATTCCTGTGGTACTACCACAACACCATTAGGTGAAACAGTAAAGCGCTCAGCATCGTCTTTTTGATTGACACCAATAGTTTCACCCGGCGGAATAGTGACTCCTTTGTCAATGATGCAATTTTCCAACCTTGCTCCTTCACCGACTTTTACCCTATTAAATAAAATTGAGTTACTGACGGTAGCCCCATCCTCAATTTTAACCTGGGGGAAAAGAATCGAGTGTCGAATGGTGCTACCTATAATTAAGGTACCACCTGCAGCCATTGAATTTATGAAAACTCCCTCATTACCCGAATTACCAGGTACTGTTCTTGCGGGCGGTACCTGTTTTTGATTGGTTCGAATTTGCCAGTCAGGCTGGTATAAATTAAGTGAAGGCACTGGGTTAAGGAGGTCCATGTTTGCCCTGTAATAACTGTCAATTGTACCTACATCGCGCCAATAATTGTCAGGGCTTACCCTGCCAAGATCACCACCAAATCGATATGCAAAAACACCGGTTCGATTGATCAGTTGTGGAATGATGTCTTTACCAAAATCATGTGAAGATGATGGATCAAGATGATCTTCTTCCAGAGTTTCTATCAACTTCTCCATTGAAAATACATAAATACCCATTGATGCCAGGCAAAGATCAGGGTTGTCAGGCAATGGAGTTGGTTTTTCGGGTTTTTCTTTGAAATTTGTAACCTGGTTCAGTTCATCTACTTCCATAACGCCAAATTGATTGGCTTCGTTAACCGGTATCTTCATGCAAGCCACTGTAGCAGTCGCGTGATTAGACTCATGGCAAGCTAACATGGCGGCATAGTCCATCCGGTAAATATGGTCGCCTGATAGAATTAGCACTTGTGTGGCACCACTTCGTTTCAATAAATAGAGGTTTTGATATACGGCATTGGCGGTGCCTTCATACCAATTGTCTCCTGTCCTCATTTGAGGGGGGACAGCAGTAATATATTCCTGAAGTTCAGGGTTAAATAAAGACCAGCCATCTCTAAGGTGTTTCTGTAAAGATTGAGATTTATATTGCGTTAGAACCAAAACGCGTCTTAAGCCTGAATGCAGGCAGTTTGCGAGTGTGAAATCAATAATTCGGTATTTGCCGCCAAAAGGTACGGCTGGTTTGGCACGATTATCGGTTAAAGGTTTCAGCCGGGAACCCTGGCCGCCAGCAAGGATGATGGTTAGCGTATTCTCCTGCATATCACCTCCAATTATTGCTTCGCTTTATTTAGCTGGTTAAGACAATCCAATATTTCTTTAGAGAGTAATTCGAATCTTTCTTTATGTTTTTCGGCATTTTGGGCTTCACCATTCATTATCATTAACATGATTTTTGCTGATAAATCGTGAAACTCAGTGTGATATTCTTTTATAGACCTGAATGCATCGAGATTTGATAAATCTTTGGACTCTATAGATTCGATCCAATGACCCAATTCACAATGTTTATCATCTGAGAGCAGACTGGGCAGAACATGATCTTTTGCCGGGTTACTAAATAGTAATTCGACTTTATTTTTCCAGTAAAGATGCTGTTTTATTTGTATATCTAAAAACAGCTTAAACTCCCTGGCTTGATGTCCATGGTAATCGATTGAAAGTGTCATGAATATATAGCCTTGATCAATTTACAATTGTTCATGAGTTTCAGAATCTTCTAAACGCTCACCCGGGTCATATAATGTTTCATCCGACAGAGCAATATTGATTATTGCCTGTTGTTGTTTTCGATGAAGCCCGGCATCTCCACAGGCTGGCGAGGCTGATGGAGGGCGCCCTGCATAACCAAGAATTTGATCTTCATTTGCTAAAAACCTCAGGTGATGTTGTATCTGGTACCATGCGCCCTGGTTACGTGGCTCTTCCTGGCACCAGACAATTTCTTCAGCATTGGTGCAATCTGCCAGTAGTGCTGCCAGGCGGTTTCTTGGAAAAGGGTAAAGTTGTTCAACACGCAGGATCGCGATGTCATTGATTTCACGTTCGCGTCGCTCTTTTAAAAGATCAAAATATATTTTTCCACTGCATAAAAGTATTCGACGAATTTCTTTTTGATCTAATTCATCAATTTCGGGAAGAACGGTTGCAAGTGCTCCATCTGTGAAAGCTTCCATTGATGATTTTGACATAGGGTGTCGAAGTAAACTTTTTGGCGTCATCACTATGAGTGGTCGACGAAACCGCCGTTTTATCTGGTTGCGTAACAGATGAAAAAACTGGGCAGGCGTAGTGGGTACCCAAACACGCATATTAAGCTCGGCGCATAATTGTAGAAACCGTTCCAGTCGCGCTGAAGAGTGTTCCGGGCCTTGTCCCTCAAATCCATGAGGTAAGAAAAGTGTCAGTTGACAAATTCTTCCCCATTTGAGGTAACCACTGGAAATGAATTGATCAATGACCATTTGCGCTGCATTGGCGAAATCACCAAATTGTGCTTCCCAGATAACCAGTGTTCCCGGCGTAGAAGTGGCATATCCATATTCGAATCCCAGCACTGCAAGCTCAGATAAAATTGAATTTATCACTTCAAAGCGTGGTTGATTTTCGAAAAGATGCTCCAGCGGAGTATGGGTTTTAAAGGTCTTTTGATCATGGAAGGTGGCATGGCGATGCGCAAAAGTGCCACGAATTGAATCCTGGCCTGAAAGTCTTATGCCAAAGCCTTCTTTTAACAGAGTGGCATAAGCCAGGTTTTCTGCCATACCCCAGTCAAGTGGAATTTCCTCATCAAGCATACGCTGGCGGTCTTTATGCATCCGCATAACAGCTCGTTGAAGTTCAAAGTCATTGGGTAATGCAATACTTTTTTGTCCTAATGAAACCAGAAGCCCTTTATCTACCTTGGTTTCAACTTGCTCATCGGGATGTGCGTTGAGATATTTTTCCCAATGCGCTTCGTAACCGGTTTTTGAACCCTTTAAAAATTCGCGAACCACCACCTTGCCTTCTTCCAGTGAGGAAAAATAAGCTTTTTGCATATCCTCTACGTCCTGTGAAGTAACCAGTTCATCTGCAATGAGACGATCTGCATAGATCTCGCGGGTAGTGGGAAGGTTTTTAATGCGCTTATACATTTCTGGTTGAGTCATCAAAGGTTCATCTGCTTCGTTATGACCTTGTCGGCGATAACAGACCAAATCAATGACGACGTCATTATGAAAGGTTTGACGATAATCCAGTGCTAACCGGGTAACAAATAACACGGCATCAGGGTCATCCGA
The DNA here is from genome assembly GCA_937926265.1 of uncultured Gammaproteobacteria bacterium. Classification (GTDB taxonomy): domain Bacteria; phylum Pseudomonadota; class Gammaproteobacteria; order Chromatiales; family Chromatiaceae; genus JABDQZ01. The sequence continues at coordinate 24,295 of CALAZS010000121.1, read as the reverse complement.
GTTAACATGAAATATCGGCGCTTGTATAAGCTTTGCGACTTCGGTGCAGAATAATGTGGAGCGGGCTTCTTGGGGGTGACTGGTGGTGAATCCAATCTGGTTATTGACAACAATATGTATGGTTCCACCAGTGCCATAAGCCGGTGTCTTGGATAAATTTAAAGTTTCTGTGACGACACCCTGGCCGATAAAAGCGGCATCACCATGCACAATAACTGGCAGAACCAGGTCTCTGGCATCTTCTGCATGCCTGTCCTGGCGGGCACGACATCCTCCCTGAACGACTGGCCCAATGATTTCCAGATGGGATGGGTTAAAAGCGAGAGAAAGGTGAACGGGCCCACCTTCGGTTTGAATGTTTGAATAAAAACCCTGGTGGTATTTTACATCGCCGGAACCATGGCTTATTTCATCAAAATTATGCCCTTCGAATTCCGAAAATAGTTCACCCGGGGCTTTGCCAAGAAGATTAACCAGTACATTGAGTCTGCCCCGGTGGGCCATACCTATAACAACATCAGTAGAGCCAAGTTGGCCACCACGCTGAACTATTTCATCAAGCAGGGGAATTAGCGAGTCACCACCTTCAAGAGAAAAGCGTTTCTGGCCAACATAACGTCGATGAAGGTATTGCTCAAGGCCTTCGGCGGCTGTTAAATCACGCAGCGTATCAATACGTTCCTTTTGAGAATTTTGTGCTGCCCAGTCGCCCCGGGTTGATTCCAGTCGCTGCTCTATCCAGCGTCTTTCATCAGATGCACCAATATGAATGTGTTCACTGGCAACAGTGCCACAATAGACTTTTTCCAGAATATTTATGGCTTCTTCTGCGGAAAGATCATGCTCGGGGTCAATTGAAATTATATTGACTGGCTGTTTGAGATCATCTTTCGATAACCCGTAGTAGCCCGGGTCTAACTCTTTGGGTCTATTTCTTTCGGACAAACCGAGTGGGTCTATATCCGCATATAAGTGCCCAAGCATGCGAAAAGCCATAAAAAGGCGCTCGAGGCTTGATTCTGGTTTATAGGCATGATTTTTCCTGTCGGTAGGAGTTGGGCCTGATCCATTCGAACCATGTTCATAACCATAAAAAAAACTGCGCCATTCCGGAGATACCTGTTCAGGATGTTCGCAAAATGCTTCGTATAACTGATCGACATACTCTGCATTGGCACCAATAAAATTGGGTCTGTTCTTGAGGCTATTGTTACGGTCAGGCAAAACTAGCGTTGCTCCATGGGTATATAATCTGTTTTGTTACTACCTGTGTAAATTTGGCGTGGTCGTGAAATGCGGCTGCCGGGTGTTTGATGTTGTTCCCACCAGTGTGCAATCCAGCCGGGTAGTCTGCCTATTGAAAACATGACAGTAAACATATCTGTCGGTATGCCGATCGCCCTTAGAATGATGCCACTATAGAAATCTACGTTTGGGTAGAGTTTGCGTTCAACAAAATAACTATCATTGAGAGCAATTTCCTCAAGTTTTCTTGCAATATCGAGTAAGGGGTCTGGGCGATTCATGTTGCTTAAAAGGGCTTGAGCCTGTTCGGAAAGAATGCGGGCGCGAGGGTCAAAATTTTTGTATACACGATGGCCAAAGCCCATTAGCCGAATATCGTTGTCTTTATCCTTGGCTAACTTCACATACTCTTCCGGAGTGATATTGCCATCATGTATTTTCTGTAACATGTTCATGACAGCTACATTGGCGCCACCATGAAGCGGTCCCCATAAGGCCGATACACCTGCTGAGCATGAAGCAAATACATTGGCCTGGCTTGAACCGACCATACGTACAGTCGATGTTGAACAGTTCTGTTCATGGTCAGCATGTAAAATCAAAAGGAGTGTCAAAGCCGTTTTTTCAGTATCAGAGCATATATATTGCTTGTAGGGATCTGAAAACATCATGTGAAGAAAATTGGGAACGTATAACAGGTTAGGGTCGGGATAAATAAAGGACCGCCCATGAGAATGTCGAAAGGCATAAGCAGCAATTGTGCGTACTTTACTGATCAAACGGGCTGCTGCGTTGCGAAAACTATCGGTATCATCAATTTCCATGAGTTCCGGGTAGAAACAGGAAAGGGCATTGATCATTGCCGACAAGATTGCCATGGGTGGCGCATTACGGGGAAAACCCTCGAAGTGATGCTTCATGCCCTCATCAAGATTGGCATGTTTACGAAGATCTACAACAAAATCATCGTACTCTTGCCTGTTGGGTAAGTTGCCAAATATAAGTAGCCAGGCAACTTCAATGAAGTTAGGTGAATCGACAAATTGTTCAATAGGTATTCCTCTATATCTCAAAATGCCTTTTTCACCATCAATGTAAGTAATGGCGCTTTTGCAACTGCCGGTATTGACATAACCCGGATCTAAAGAAATGAGACCGCTTTGACTGCGAAGTTGACTTATATCCAGTCCAAGTTCATTTTCGGTACCTTCTATAACACCCAGTTCGTAGTTTTTTTCTCCAAAAGATAGAATGGCTTTTTTATCCATTTGGATACCTGTAGATAATATGTTCGTTTTATTCCTATAAATAACCTCCGCAAAATTCATACCTTTTTCTTTGAAATCTCGATAATTGACATAAAAAACTTCTCAAAGAGTTAATTTCAGAATTTAAACAACACAATTGTTTCCTGGTCATTATTCGTTGAGGGGTTGGCTTTTGTCAGAATATGCTCATCTGCGTTAAACGTAAGCAGGCCAATACTATTAAAGTAGCGGAGAACTGGCATGAAATTTGGCTATTACCTTGATACTCAAATAAAACGCTTAGAGTCCTTTGATTTGTTTCAAGTTGGTGCAATTCAGATTGATTAAGCACTAATAAGATGCATATTCGCCCGATTATCAAATACTGGAACCTAGTATATGCCTGACAGCCATGAATATTTTTTAAAACCAGACCGCAGAGGCATTGATAAGCATAAGGTTCTGCGACAGCACATTTCTCTCCAGCTCGCAGCTCATGGTTATAACAGTCAATTTGATACTGATCGAAGTACTTTGTCAGTTGCAGATAGCCTGCTTCGTAACTACAGTCAGCATCGACGTTTGCTATCACAATATCGCTGCCCGGCAGACCAAAGGATACAAAATTTTTTAAATAATTATCTGAAGAAAAATGCTATTGATTCCTCAATTAAGCTTCCTGGAGATACATTTATTTTAAATCAAGCTGGCTTGGCCCGAGAGATGTCATTGCCACATGAAAAGGACTCGTTTAATTCATCATTACTCTCATCCTACAGAGTGAGACAAGGAGTGCTGCATAATCCTAAAAACGACAGAAGAACAACCAAAGGCGTATTTCATATTGTAGAAGGCGGTTTGCCTATTCCTAATGATAAACGCGCTGTTCCAGTAAATGCATACCATAAATTGCTTCTTGAAGCTCTAAACCCGCCAAAAGAGTCAATGTTAATCCCGATTACCGAAACAACGGAAAACCCGGTTCACATGTGGGTTTCCCTGTTAATGCGACCAACCGTGCGTCCAGAAGTGGCTGGTGTACTGCCAAAAAAATCCTTAGAAGTCAGAATGTTTGCACCAGGTGGTCTCGTGGCTAACCTGGATTTTGTCGAAACTATTTTTGGCAATGGTGGAGATCCTTTTTTACCAGAGAATGATTCAGCTCTGGATATTGAGCATTGGACAGGCCACAGTGGTTGCATCATTTTGGCACCACATTTAACTAAAATGACTAAAAAGAGTTTGGGTTTACCTCACATAAATGACGCTACTGAACGTCAAAAACGTGATGGTATGTGTTGGGAAAATGAGGGGGAGTTATACAACAATGGAGATGCCTTCAAGATAGTTTGTAGGGATATTCAGGGTGTCGTTGTCACAATTATCGCGGACAGTTATTTTGGATACAGTAAAAAAGAAGTCAAATCTCAAATCAGTTATTCAGCAAACCTGTTCGGTGGTTGTGAAGAAGAGCATGCCGGAGGTGCTTTGACATTTCCGCGTTTTAATTTATCGGAAATATACATACCAGATAAAGTTTATATAAATGAAGGTAATAATTTCCATAATCTCTGTCACCAGCTTGAAGGTTCTATTGATGTTCAGCCCGGTGGTTATGCTATAGATAAAAAGTTTAATAATGTTTTATATATTCCTGAACAAAGTCAGATAAATATGCAGTCGATGCAAATCAGTTGGTCGTCAAGTTCAGGAAAAAATCAAATTCCTTTAAATGCAAATCAAATATATGTTTATCCGAGTGGTTTCTCTGTACAGTTAAAGCGACATCCTCATGCTCCCAGCTGGCGTTTGATTGGCACAAGCCCTAAGGTAACTTTCTGTCATAAACCAAGCACTGTATCCGGTGGAGGGAAATCTGAAATTTCCAAGTCAATTCAGGACCTGATGTTATCCGGGCCTTTGTACGTGCAGGACTTTTACAAAGATTTAGATCAGGTTGAGGCCATTTTTGAATTCGATTATTCAAAGCGATTTATTGATTCAGGTGAGAAAGATGAACGAAATTTGTTAGATCCTTCCCGCTCTTTGGGCTCTGTAATCAAGTTGCTGACTCCCTCAAAAAGTGAATACAACGATGAATTTAATCAATGGTTAAATGCTATTCCGAATCATATCCTGGCAATCGTTTATATGATCAAACGGTTTTACAAGCCAGAGTGGGGTAGTGATTGGCGTTCTCATTTTTCAGTCGATGAAGTAAACGGATTGCCTGGCCACGAGCTGAAATACCATGGCCGCACGCTGGAAGCCAGCTATCTTCGTGTCGGTACCCGTTCAGATGGTACATGGCGAATTTTCAAGCTTCGACAGGATTTTGTTGCAGCTGCAAAAGTCCAAATGGAGGACGATATCACGGTGTCAACTGTTGTCCCCCGTCATTATGTAAAGGGTCTTAATGCTGAATATGACAATGTTGAATATATAAAACTTGCAACCAATTGCGAGAGTTTTCTTTTCCAAAGACCTGATGATGCTGTGCATCGTGGAATCGATAAGCAAACTGAGGCGGACTTTTCCACTGAAAATATTTTTATTTCTAATTTTGAACCGCTGGAAAATAAATTAGCCAGTTCCATGGTAAATGACGTAATTCGTTTTGAAAAATTTACTCAACCCATGCAGGACTTGATTTCGGACGTGGCAAACACAAATGAGGCCGGATACTTTGTATCTTCTGATTCACCAAGAATTGTTGATGGAAAACCAACGCTCAATATGCGTTATCTGCAACAACGCCCTGATATTGCTAAACCGATTGATAAACACCTTGCAGAGATTTGTACACGTCTTTCTCGTGGCTTAAATACATCTGATGCCATTTATTTTCCTGTTGATGCTATTTTACAGGGGCGGCGCAACAATCCTCAGGACAAGATAAAGTCCATTCGTCCACTTGCAGTTTATAACCCGATTCATTACCAGGAACTACCAGAGCTGTTTATGGATTTGATTTGCAGCCTGACTGGAAAATCTCCTTCTACAACAGGTGCAGGATCGGAAGGTGCATTAACAAAAGGTCCATTTAATTCATTATCAAGTACTGCCGATCTCAATACAGCATTAGTAAGCTTCATTTTATGTGGCCATGAAGGTTTTTCTTCCGCAGCCGGCTATATTGGACACCGTCGGCGTATTGATCATGACATTAGTATGTTAATCCCGGAAATCTGGAGCCGGATTCCTGAAAGTGAACGCAAAGCCGATTTCCTTATCAAAAACGGTTACCTGGAAAAATTAGAAGATTTCAATTATGACAATAAGCCGGTGGCGGCCAGCCGTTTAGGCTACAGAATCACGGATAAATTTGTCAGGGATTATTTTGGCAAAATTTTTGATAACCCAATGATAGTTTTTGATGAATTAATGCTAAAGCCTGAATTACAAGACATGGAAGCATATATAGATGGAATTAATAATATTGTTGAAGCACAGCAGCGCGTTGCTCAAGGCTACATAGATGATGGAAGCATTGATGATGCCTGTCCGCCATTAAAAGCTCTTTTGTATATTATGGTGGAGGGTTCCTATCAAGGCAGAAATATCAATGACCTGGAAATAAGGCAACAATTTACCCGTGAATCGCTCTTAAAAAGTGATTGGTACCAAAAAAGATTGTCTATTAAACAGCAAAGAGATACAGATCTATGGTATCTGAATAAATCTTATATTCAGGAAAAAATTAATGAGACATTGGATGATGAGGTTCTCATCAGGAATTCTCTAAATGAGCAATTAGTCGAAGCAGAACGCATGATTGATGTAGTTTCTAGCAAAGATTATCTCGTGCGCTTACAGGGTACTCAAGGGGCAGATTGGATACACCTTGACTAGGTAACGCCTTAAAATATCGATAAGCTGGCAAAATAGAAATAAGCTGGATAAATACTTCAAATTAACGTGACTTCTATTTTCATCAGTTCTCATTTGAATTATCAGGATATATCTTTACACACGGTATTGTTCAGAGCCAAAAGTTCTGTATTTTTGTCCGTGTAAAAACCATTCAATAGTTTTTGCTGCATGGTTTAACCGGACCACAGGCACGGCTTTTTTTGATGTAGACTGCTTTTTCATAACGACCTCCTTAATACTTCAGTGTGTATTATGAGAAAGCCCGAAATAATTGTCTGATACCTACTAATAATTATAGATGTGAAATAGAACACATTTTCGTAAATAACCAGAAAAATAGAGTAATTAATATGATCGCTGTAATTTTCGAGGTTTTACCTACAGTTGATGGTAAACAAGAATATCTAGAGATTGCTGGAGAATTAAGACAGCACCTATCCAGTATAGAGGGCTTTATCTCAATTGAACGCTTCCAAAGTCTTGTAAATCCAGACAAAATCCTTTCACTGTCATTCTGGGAGTCAGAGGAGGCGATAGCACAATGGCGAAATTTGGAAGCACATCGAACGGCTCAATCAAAGGGGCGAAAGGCACTGTTTGAAGACTACCGAATTCGTGTTGGCAATATCGTCAGGGATTATTCTCTTGAACAAAGGCAGGAAGTGCCTTTGGATTCAAAAAAGGCACATTCTTAAAACTTTGGAGCGATCATCAAAATTAGTTAATAGCTGGCAAGTTGGTATTTGCTAATTACTTCTATGAAAAAATTCTTTACCATCATATCTTTCAGTGCATCCGTTTTTGCAAACGATTATGAGGCTGGTAAAAAGAAATCTTTTATTTGTGCTGAATGTCATGGGGAAACCGGTATCAGTTTACTGAGTAACTATCCTAATTTGTCAGGCCAGAAATTTGATTACCTCGTTTCAGCACTTAAGGCCTATCAAAATGGTTTGAGGAAAAATGACACCATGCAGGCGATGGTTACTAATTTATCAGAGCAGGATATTCATAATTTAGCTACTTATTATAGCCAGCAATCATGTAGAGATTAGATTTATCAATAAAAAGCAGGGAAATCCCTGCTTTTTGTTTGAAATTCTTACCAGGATTTATATTTCAAGAATTTACCATTTAGAGTAATTACAACTCTATCTCCAGCAGGATTTTCCTCTTTATCAATTTTCATAGAATAATCGATGGCAGACATGATACCGTCACCAAACTTTTCATGAATGACCTCTTTTATCGTTTCACCGTAAACGCCAACAATCTCATAAAGACGATAAATGACTGGGTCAGTCGGCACAACCTGGTCCCATTTCTTGTTTGGAAATTCTTGAAGTGCAACTGAAACAGTGTCACCAAGATCTAATGCATTTACCAAAGGATCTGCATTTTCTTTTTCAAGATGGTTCATACCAAGGCAGGCTGATACAACGTATTCAGGCGCTAACCCAGCAGCTTCCGCAATGGCTTCCCAAGTCATACCTTTGGCTTTTTTAGCTTCCAGGATGGCTTCGCGCATTTCAGTTTTATTCATTTAAATATCCTCATTATTAGGGTTAAAAACTTTTGGTATAGCTTCTTTGCAAATGCGGTGCCACCTTCCAGAAATGCGTTTAAAACGCTACATAACAGGAAAACTCTCGAAACGTAATGACAAATTGTCAGGTCAAAAAAGTCTTATTGTCTGACAAAGTCGACAATGTCGTCATATTTGAACTTTCGGTTGGTGAGTAAATCGCTTTTAACCCTTTTAAATGCGGACTTTTTTTCATGGCACGATATCTGCAGAACAGTAATCAATATATTTTCTAAGCATGACAATGCAGCGAAGGGGTTTACCAAGTCATGAGTACAAACATCAGTATTGATTTCATTACCCATACCTTTAAAGGTGCCACAGCACCAACTCTCAAAGATATTGAATTGAAAATTGAACCTGGCGAAAAAATCGCCCTGATAGGTCGAAGCGGTTGTGGTAAGTCTACCTTGCTACATATGCTGGCTGGCTTATTGATGCCCAGTGAAGGTTGTGTACGTATACATGGGCACCAGATTACCAAGCCAAGTGCCAAGTGGAACATGATGTTTCAAAAGGCATCACTTTATCCCTGGATGAGTGTGCGCGAGAACGCTGAATTAGGTCTGGTGTTTTCAGGTAAAAAAGATGCCGAGAAAATAGATTACCTGTTATCACTGGTTGGTCTAACTGAAAAGGCTGATGCAAATGTTCAAAGTCTTTCCGGAGGCCAGCAACAACGTGTGGCATTAGCACGTTCTCTGGCAACTTCCCCGGATTTACTCTTACTGGACGAACCTTTCTCAGCTCTGGATGCCTTCACTAGATCATCTTTACAGGATGAAGTTGCCGAAATTGTCAGCCGTGAAGATCTCACTATGGTCATCGTTACACACGATATTGATGAAGCAGTCGCCATGGCAGATCGTGTATTAATAATGTCTGCCAATCCGGGGCGCATCGTTGGTGAAATGCAGGTTGATTTACCCTATCCAAGAAATCGCGCATCTGCCGAGTTCAGTCGAAGCCGTGAAGCATTAATGAGTCAGTTTGAATCACTGGTTGGAAGCTCATCTGAGAATGTTGATAAGTCAACTCCAATAGAAGTTAAAGAAGGCGAGCCTGAGGATGAAGACACCCAGCAGGCAGCCTAAAACTCCAGAATCTATCCCTTAACAAGTATCTATCCCTTAATATCAGTAAACAGGAATCTTAATTATGAGTAAGCATGACGATGAAATAGATTATCTTTTCAAACACGAAATGAGCCGCCGTGATTTTATGATGGACATGATGGCAGTGGGAGGCTTGGCAGCAGGTATGACCATGCCTGGCCTGGGTATGGCAAACATTACTCCTCCCGATGACGAGGTGGTTAGAATTGGTTACTTGCCAATCACTGATGCGACTGCACTGTTGGTAGCTCATGGCATGGGATTCTTTGAAGACGAAGGCCTGAAAGCTGAAAAACCAACCCTGATTCGAGGCTGGTCTCCATTGGTTGAGGGCTTTGCTGCTGGTAAATTCAACCTGGTTCACCTGTTAAAGCCAATCCCAGTCTGGATGCGTTATAACAATGATTTCCCTGTGAAAGTCATGTCTTGGGCACATATTAATGGTTCAGCCCTTGTCGTTGGTAAACATACTGGCGCAGAAGATTTTAAAGACTTGGGAGGTATGCAGATTGCCGTTCCTTACTGGTATTCCATGCATAACATTGTTTTACAGATGGGGTTAAGAGCTGCAGGTCTGACTCCAGTTATAAAAGATCAAACGGCTCCTTTGGCTAAAAATGAAGTCAACCTTATGATTATGCCGCCTCCTGACATGCCGCCAGCATTAGCTGCGAAGAAAATTGATGCGTTTATTGTTGCCGAACCATTCAATGCTTTTGGTGAACTAAAAGCGGGTGGCAAGATGCTTCGTTTTACCGGTGACATGTGGAAAAACCATCCATGCTGTGTCATTTGTATGAATGAGGACACCGTTAACGCCAAACCTGAATGGACGCAAAAAGTCATGAACGCCATTGTACGTGCAGAGATCTATGCGCAGGAAAATAAGGAAGAAGTGGCAATGATGATGTCCAAAGATGGTAAAAAATACCTACCGATGCCAGGTAAAGCTGTTGTAAGGGCAATGACCTATTACGATGAAGATAATTATGCCAAGCCGCATGCGATTAGAAACAAAGAAGAGTTTAACAATGGCCGTATAGACTTCTCGCCTTACCCATACCCATCGGCGACTGAACTCATTGTTGAATCAATGAATGATACTCTGGTTGGTGGTGACAAGACGTTCCTCGATAAAGTTGATCCAAAATTTGTTGCTCAAGACCTGGTTGATTACAAGCATGTTAAAGCGGCCATGGCTAAATACCCAGGCTGGGAAAAAGCACCTGGTGTAGATCCAAATAATCCATTTGAGCGCACTGAAGTGGTGAAAATATGAGTGCATCAACATCTGTCACTGCGATAGATGGTTCTGCCAGGGATGGTGGTATTAACTGGAGCGCAGTGTATCGATTTAGCCTGACGAAAGTTGGCTATCCTTTGATCGGCATCATTGTTATGCTGACTTTATGGTGGCTTGGTGGTTACATGATTGCCAGCAACCCGGATACTTCTTCTTTCGCTGATTTTGCACCTGAGCCAGCTTTTGCCCGTTTGGTCGAATTAACAGCAAATGGTTATGTCATGGAAGCCTCTTTACCAAGTTTGGAGCGTATTGGACTTGGTTTGCTCTGGGCAGTAGTTATAGGTGTGCCGGTTGGTGTCGCTATTGGGTTGTTTGTTATGGCTCGTGAAATCAGTCATGTACCATTTCAGTTTTTAAGAATGATTTCACCTTTGGCCTGGATGCCGATTGCTGTACTGGCATTCGATACCTGGGATAGCGCAATTGTATTTTTGATTACGGTTGCTGCTATCTGGCCAATATTGTTTTCAACAGCTCAGGGTGTCAGACGCATCGACCCATTATGGTTTAAAGTTGCTAAAAATCTTGGAGCCGATGGCTTTCAAATGCTCAGAAGAATCATTCTGCCTGCTATCGGACAGGATATTTTTGCCGGTATCCGCCTTGCAGTTGGTGTTGCATGGATTGTTCTTGTACCTGCCGAGTATCTCGGTGTAACCAGCGGGTTGGGCTATGCTATTAATGATGCCAGAGATACTTTGGAATATGATACGCTTGCGGCGATGGTTGTGGTCATAGGGATAATTGGTTATTTCCTTGATGCTGTTTGTGTAAACCTGATCAAGCGTTTTAGTTGGCACAACCAGGACTGAAAACGCACTAATTAAATACATTTCTTCATTGCTAGGCGCATCAACTTGGTGCGTCTAGCCCTTTTTTCTTGCCTTTAAAATAAAATTATCCCGGTTTTAGGTAAGTGGCCCAAGTTTTGCTCATTAACAATGTCGACTTTGTCAGGAATTATTATGAGCGGTCAAACCATAGCATCTACTCCGGAATCTGAATTATTGGTTGTGCAGGAAGCTGCACGCTTAATTACCAAGTCCAGAGATCCAATGCCAGCAATTCAGGGGATCTTAAGAATACTTTCTCAATTGCTGGGGCTTAACCGTGGGCGTGTTCTGTTACCAACCCCGGAAACCGGTGCTTTGGCCATTTATTATTCATATGGTTTAACAGAAGAAGAAAAATCTCGTGGCCGATACATGATTGGCGAAGGTGTTACAGGCAAAGTATTTCAAACCGGCCAGTTGGCATTGATCCAGGATATTGATGATGAACCAATGTACCTCGGACGTGCCGTTGATAGAGAAACCCTGCCTAATGAGGCCGTTTCATTTATCGCAGTTCCTATTATTTTAGAAGAATATCCTATTGGCGTATTGGCTGTTCATCGTCTGCGCCAGAGAACAAGGCCTTTCCAGCGCGATTTAGCATTATTACAGGTTTTAGCCACCTTAATTGGTCAAACCTTAAGGGTAAATGAATTAGTCGATGAACAAACAGCTGATTTGATGTCAGAAAATCAGTTATTAAAAAATAAACTTGAAAGTCGAGGTGCCAGATATGGCATCATGGGTCAAAGTCCGGCCTTGCAACAGGCTATTCAACAGGCTTTACAGGTTGCCAATACCGGTACCACAGTTTTACTCCTTGGTGAATCAGGCACTGGTAAAGAGCGATTTGCCCGTATGCAACATTTGGCAAGCGACAGATCTGAAGGGCCTTTTGTCAGTATTAACTGTGCTGCAATTCCCTCATCATTAATAGAGTCGGAATTATTCGGACATGAAAAGGGTGCTTTTACCGGCGCCACTGCAATGAAAAAAGGCAAGGTGGAACTTGCCACCAATGGTACTTTATTTCTTGATGAGATTGGTGACCTTGACCTGGATCTACAGGCAAAGTTATTGAAAGTTCTTGAGCAAAAAGTTATTCAACGCGTTGGTGGCAATAAAGAAATACCCGTTGATGTTCGAATAGTTGCTGCTACACACAAAAATTTGCAGGAAGCCGTTAATGAAAACCGCTTTCGGTTAGACCTGTTTTATCGTCTTAATATTTTTCCAATAAGGTTGCCACCATTACGTGCCCGACAAGGCGATGTCTCCATTCTGGCCCAGTATTTCCTGCACATTGCTAACCAGGAGTATGAACGCGAACTTAGTTTTGGGCATGGTGCTATTGAAGTGCTTGATGGTTACCCTTGGCCTGGCAACATAAGGCAATTGGAAAACCTTGTGAAAAGAGCCGTGCTTTTATGCAGTGAAAAACAAATTACACGTGACCTGGTTAAACGAATCATTATTGATGAAGAAGGCATCAATTCACCGGATTCATCTACTGTTTATAAGCATACTCCAACACATACCCAGCCTATAAATTCAACTGAATCACTTAGCGGCAATGGTCCCATAGTAAATACTCAGGAAGGCATCCGTCCTTACGCCAGGGTAAGTGAAGATGAGAGTCAGCGTTTACTCGATGCGTTAAAACTTCACCAGGGTAACAAAACCCGGGCTGCCATGAGTTTAAACATGACTCCAAGGCAGCTCCGATACAGGATAAAAAAGCTTGGATTGGAGGTTTAGGTGACAAACCTGACAAAATTTTTCTTCTTGATGTGACAATGTCGACAATTATCAATGAGTCACTCTCCTATGTTTTTGCTGATAGCTCTTAAGTGATTGATAAATAATAATTAATTTAAGTTGGCACAGGCGTTGCTCTATCTCCAGTGAAGTTACTTAAAATTATCACTGGAGATTTAAAACATGAGTACAACTGCACAAACTGTCGCTAAAAACCTGAAATGCCTTCGCCCTTTGAATAAAGATGGCCTGGTTGCCCTTGGCGAAAAAGGTAAAGCCAATCCTGAATCAGTAGTTACCCTTAAAGCTACTACCGTCTGTGAAGGGCAGTTCCGCATGCAGACTTACGTACGTGATCTTGAACCAATGCTGATCGATGAGCCTCCTCATCTTCTTGGTGAAGATAATGCGCCAAATCCATCTGAAGCGTTATTGGCAACTTTAGGCGCCTGTCTTGCAGTTGGTGTTCATGCCAATGCAACCGCTCGAGGTGTTTGCCTGACCAAGCTTGAACTGGCTCTGGAAGGTGATATCAACGTAACGGCAGTATGGGGTACCGGTGATCTGGACGAAGCCAAGACACTGGGTTTTTCAGCTGTTCGCGTAAAAATTGATGCTGAAGGTGATGCGCCTCAGGAAGAGATCGATGACATCATCAAGCATTCCAATGTCTGGTCACCTGTTGCGAATACTTTACGCAACAATGTTGAACTGACTGTTGAGTCTATGTAATCAATAGGCAGTATCCAGGAGAAATCAAATGAGTGAAGCTGCTATAAAAATCGAAGATGACTTACTGCCATTGGACAAGTTAATTGAAGAAACTCAAAAGGTGGTTGATGAAGACTTGAAACCACTTACAGTAAAAATTGACCTTGAAGGCTATTATCCAAAAGAGGTTCTTAAAAAACTGGGGCCTTTAGGCGCTTTTCGTCAGCATTTGCCTGCTGCACGTGCAGACGGCGAAACCGATATGGGTGCTGCGATTCAGGCAATGGCAACAGTATCACATGAATGTCTATCGACAGGGTTTTCGAACTGGTGTCAGGACACATGTGGCTGGTACCTGCAAATGGCGGCGAATCCAACTGTTCGTGAAAACTGGTTACCAAAAGTATCGAGTGGTGAGGTCCTTGCAGGTACTGGAATGTCCAATACCATGAAAGCCTTTGCTGGTATCGAAGAATTACGCCTTAGTGGTAAACGTGTCGAAGGTGGCTACATTGTAAATGGAACTTTGCCCTGGGTTTCCAATTTAGGTGAGGATCATGTATTCGGTACCTTGTTTGCTTTGAGTGATGAGCCTGGCAAATCGGTTATGACATTACTTGACTGTAGCATGGAAGGTTTCTCATTAAGGCAATCTGCTCATTTCGTTGCTTTGGAAGGAACTCGTACATTTGCCTGTATTTTTGAAGATGTTTTTATCCCAGACGACATGGTTATTGATCATGATGGCGCTGCATTTTTAAAACGTGCTCGTGCTGGAATCGTATTGCTGCAGTTTGGGATGGGTGTAGGCATAATCCAGTCTTGTATCGATATTTGTAGAGATGTCGAGCCTTTGCTGGGGCATGTTAATCAGTATCTTGATGATCGCCCAGACGAGTTACAGGAAGAGCTTGATGATGCTGTTGAAGCTTGTCTGGCACTGGCAGAAGATCCTTACGATGACTCGGACGAGTTTTTCAAGGAAATTCTGCAACTACGTTTAGCAGCAGGTGAATTGGCGATTCGTGCTTCACAATCAGCTATGTTGCACACCGGTGCCAAAGGTTATTTACATACAGCACCAGCTCAACGCAAATTGCGAGAATCATATTTTATCGCAATAGTGACGCCTGCGACCAAGCACTTGAGAAAAGAGCTTGATGCAATGGCAGAAGCTGCTTAATAAAACAACGGGGAGCTTCTGCTCCCTTTTTTAAAAGAAAAAAGGTTACTAATGAAGACGATAACAACATCTTTAACTGCTAATGAAGCAGTACAAGCTTTGCTGGCAGGAATTGAATCTGAGAATATGCGCGTGGTTGCACATATCAATGGCCAGGCAAACGCCGCTAAAATGGGCAAGGAAGTGCCCGCCGATCAGATATTGGAAGTATTCCGTCCTGACTTTGCTATCCGTGTCTGGTCTGCCTGTAAAGCCGCCGGTCATGACATTCCCTTGCGGATTCATGTTTATGAAGAAGGTGATGAAGTTAAAGTAGCTTGTCGACTACCAACTGAGGTGTTTGCACCTTTTGATTCAGCAGAACTGAATGAAGTAGGTGTTGAGTTGGATGGGATCTTTAACAACATATTGTCAAAGATTACAGGTAATTAAGATGTCAACTGATTTCCGTAAATGGGTATGTGATGCCTGTGGTTATATTTATGAAGAGGAGAAGGGGGATCCTGACTCAGGTCTGGCTCCTGGAACCAAGTATGAAGATATTCCCAATGACTGGATGTGTCCATTATGCGGATTAACCAAGTCAGATTTGCGTTTGTTACCTGATGCACCTTCTCCTAGTGTCAAGCCTGTTGTCCGTAACAAGACAACAACGGGTAAATGTAAAGGTGGTGATGACTATGTAGTGATTATCGGTGCAGGCATTGCAGCCTGGTCAGTAGCTGAAGAGATTCGCAGAAATGATCCTCAAACACCGGTATTAATGGTGACATCCTGTGAAGGTTTAAGTTACCCCAAGCCGGCTTTATCAACAGCATTGGCGAATGGTAAATCTGCTGGTGACCTGGTAGATAATGATGGCTTGAGTAAAGCTGAAGAGCTGAATATTGATATCCGTACCGAAACCCGTGTCATAAAAATTGATACAAAGAAAAAACGCTTAACTACGGCAAAAGGTGGTATTCAATATCACAAGTTGGTGATAGCTATAGGAGCTCATCAACGTGAATTACCAATTAATGGTAATGCCTCTAGCAGTATAATGCGGGTTAATGATCTTGCAGCGTATCGAAAATTCCGCAAACGTCTTGCTGAGAATGTTCAACATGTCACTATTCTTGGTGGAGGTTTAATAGGTTGTGAATTTGCTGAGGATTTAATTTCTTCGGGATACAAGGTCAGTATTATTGATCCTGCAGAATATCCGATGGCTAATTTATTACCAGAAAAAACCGGTCATCAATTACAACAACGTTTAGCTGAAAAAGGTGTTAGTTGGCTATTTAAGACGACAGTTGATTCAGTTGAACAAAGTGGAGCTCATTTAAGAGCTATATTATCTGATGGTGTCGCCATAGAGACAGATATGGTCTTGTCAGCAGCAGGTCTTGTTGCCAATACTCAACTAGCTGCCAAAGCTGGATTACCAGTTAACCAGGGAATTATTGTGGATAGACAAATGCGTTCTTTGGATGCAGATATCTATGCTTTAGGTGATTGTGCCGAAGTTGAAGGAAAATTATTTTCCTATATTGAACCGATTCGCCGTCAGGCTGCTGTAATTGCCAGTAACTTACGTAATGTAGAAAAATCATTTGAACTTAAGTCGCCATTGGTCAGGGTAAAAACGCCAAGCTATCCATTAACGATTTGCCCGCCAGAAGGTACTCAGAATTTTGATTTTGATACTGTTGTTGATGAATCTGGTGATCGTACTGATTATCTTGTTGATCATGAATTAGTTGGTTTTGTTTTGAGTGGTGAGACTTCCAAACAGGGTAGTGTTCTATATAAAGAGATACATGGCTAAATATTTTTTTTGATCTGAATCGGTAAAATCTCCGGTCTCAATTTCAGTCTTAGAAATTAAATTATTCTCAGGTATTTCGATATTGAGTCTACCTTGTCGTGAAGCAATAATTGCTCTTTCGATTACATTCTCAAGTTCACGTACATTTCCAGGCCAATCATAAGACTGTAATTTAGAAACGTCGCCTTGAGTAAGTCGTATGTTTCGAATATCCATTTTATGACTCAATCTCTGAATGAAATGGCTGGCAAGCAATGGAATATCTTCAGGTCCAGCCACTGTTCATCCCCTAAAAGCCAGCCATACGGTAATTCAGTCTCCTTTTTGGGTGTTTCATAAAATTATTAATAGATTGTTTTCAAAATGTGTTTGACATTTTTAACAAAACAATTACAAATATAATTCCACATGAAGTTAGGACGTGTTAATGGATATTGAAAATGACTTAAAAGAATTTCCCATAATTACTTTTCAGTCTGGTGAAGTTTTACTTCACGAAGGAGAGAAGACTAACGCGATTTACTTTTTGAAAGATGGTGCAGTTAAGGTAACTCAAAAAGGGTATGAGGTTGCTTTAATCGACGAAAAAGGAGCCGTTTTTGGTGAAATGGCACTATTGTTGGGTCATTTTCATACTGCATCGGTTGAATGTTTAAAAGAATCTTCTTTTTACAAGATTGATACTCCTAAAAATCTTTGTGAAAAGCATCCTGAGGTAAATTGGCACATTTCAAAAATATTGGCAGTAAGATTATTTAATTTAACTCAGTATTTAGTTGATGTGAAACGACAGTTTGAAGATCATAGTCATTTAGATATGGTTGATGAAGTATTGTCTACTTTGCTAAATCAAAATGAATCATCGATTTTAAAAAGACAAGATAGTCAAAGAGATACTCCTGATTATTAAATTACAACCTGTTCATTTCTAGAGTTTCACTTCCGGCAAGTGAATGCCATTCTATGTTCATATTGTCTGTGTCCAGGATCATGTGAGGAGGTATGTCACTTATATAATTTCCAGCATTGATAACATGTGTCTTACCGATTTTGTCAAACCATGAACCATCAGGTTTAAAAGGGCTTTCATGAATATGACCAGTAATAACAAGTAATGGCTCATATTCTTCAATACATTTATTAAGAAAGTCATCTCCGATAAATCTTTTTCCATTCCAACTGGTTGGTGAATTTTCTGGTGGAGAATGATAAATCCAGATCCAATGTTTTTTATTTACTTTATTAGCTTTAACAAATTGATTGGATAATTCTGCTTTTGTATTTTTCCCGTCCCACCATGGAAAAATTGTAAAGAAATAATCATCAAAGCCTATATTGTCGCAATCGACATGTAGAGAGGGACTTTTTAATTTTTTTAGCCATGGAGCTATAAATTCATTAGAGTCATTTTTTTCATTGCCATCATGATTGCCAGAGCAAACAAGTAACTGAGTTTTATCACTTATTCTTTTTAGATATTTGCTAATAACTAATATTTGAACATTTAAATCTAAGTTTGAACCAATATTTAATAGATCACCTGCAATAATTAAACCATCAAAATCTCCGGAAACTTTTTCTAGCCAGTCAAACTGTTTCAGGTTGTAATGATGATCTGATGTAATTAGAAATTTCATTCAAAGGTATTCTGTTGTAGTGTTCAGGTGTAAAGGAATAATTGGTAACAGAAGTTTATGCATTCTTATAATGGCATATGCACAGAATATGTAAATCCTTTTAAGGAGGGAAAGTGGAACTAGAAAAACAAATAATAAGTGAAGCTAAATTTAAATTACTGGTTAGCGGTCGTTGGGATATGATGGGCAATCGTATTTTCGAAATCGAATTTCCAAAGTATCTTTCAGAAAACACTCAATCTATCATATTGGATTTGTCTCAAATAGAATTTATAGCTTCAATTGGGATTAGATCTATAGTTTCACATGCAAAAGAATTAAATCAAAAAAATATAAAATTCGCGCTATCCAATCCAACTGAGATGGTCAACGATATTTTTAAAAATGTAGGTATAGATGATTTTATTGAATTTGTTGACTAGAGAGTCATTGCTTATGACACCGGCTATGCCAATTGCTGAAGTGATGATGCTCATTTTGAACCATATCCACGAATGAGAGAAAAACCCATCATCACCTGATGTATTTGCTATCACAATCTGAACTTCCTGCCAATCTGAGTTATTCCGTTTGCTCTATTTTGAAGCATTATTCTGATAAATGATTAAATGCCGTGCATTTTTTTCACATCATCAAAATTAACTTATTGAAAATTAATGTGATTATTATTGGTATGAAATATGCCTATGTTGTATTAGTGATTCAATGTGAGTCGCTAACATAGTACTTCTATTCAATGTTTTCTCCCGCCTTTTGGCGGGGCTTTTTGAGAGGGATTTCAATGAACATGACTTCAATATTACTTTTGGTATCTCTTTTTGTTTCATCAAATCTTTTGTTTGCAAATAATTATGAGGAGATAAATGTTAAGCAGGCAAGTAAGGTAAAAACTGATGTGGATGATTCTGCTTCTGCATTAAAAGACGATTGCGAATAAAGCGACTTTAAATGGAATTTCTTTTTTGGATTAATGTTTCGGTAATTTCGGCGATTTTGATTGCTGGCTTAGGTTTTTTGTATTGTCAAAGATGCGAATGCTGTGGAGGAGAATGATTTGTACATAGCAGATGTTTTGATATTTTTCGTATTCATTTGGGTCGCAGTAGTATTTTTATTTGGCTCAAAAATATTTGATAAATTGAAACGACATATTCCGAAACGAATGGGCTATTAAACGCCAAAAGAACGGAATGATATTAACTTCTCTAGCCAATATGCCCTGGAGCTTATAGTTAATTTTTCATTTATCTAAAGTTACCATTGGAATCATAAATACATCCATTTTAATCAGGATTTTTTATCTGGTTCCTCTATTGTAAAGTGGTCTTCTAAAAGAATCTCACAGACGTGTTCAGCAAATCCAGCCCCGGCTTCTGAATAGAAATCAAACACCACATCAACGCCCAATTCTTTCAATTCTGTTGCGTGATCGTCATAGCTGGCAATAGCTGCTATTTTTCCTTTGTAATCCATCGCTCTTAAGCGCTCTGCCGCAAAATAATTTCCCTGATGCATAGGCATGGCAAGCATCACAAGCTCTACCTGATGACTTAAGCGGGCTTTTTCCCAAAAATCTGAATCAGTTGCGTCACCCTCGATGACATTTCGGTTTTTTTGTTTATGGCGTTCAAAAACACTTATATTTTGATCGACTCCGAGTATTGTCTTATCTTGGTGATAATTGGCCATGAAATCATATGCACCAGTACCTACTCGACCCATTCCAAGAATGATGATCTGTGCCTTTCCAGGATCAATCTCCTGGTCTTCGTAGTGTAAGGGGTGACGCTCATGGTTAACCAGATTATCATGATATTTTTGGTAAATGGCTGGCGCCTTCTCCAGTATTGGGGCACCAATTACAAATGTAAGTGACAGTGCCAATGCAATCGATACGAGTAGTTCTTCAGGAAGTATACCCATTGATACTCCAATGGCACCCACAATAAGTCCAAATTCACTGAAGTTTGATAATGTAAGGGATGTTAACAGAGCAGTTCTTGCTCGAAGATTAAATAGCGTCAATACAATATGAAATAAAATGGTTTTTATTGGTAAGAGAATTAAAAGTATTACTGCAAAGAACACGCTGTCCCAATTTGGCAGTGAGCTCATACCAATATTGAGAAAGAAAACCACCAGAAGAAGCTCTTTGATGTTGAACAAAGACTTGGCCATCTCCTGTGCTTTTTCGTGATTGGCAAGCAACATACCAATAATCAACGCGCCTAAGTCCGGTTTTACCTGAACGAGTTCAAACAAACCAGCCCCAAGAGAAAGGGCTAAGAACACCCCATACAATACAAGGAGTTCTCCATGTCCTGCCTTGTCAAGTATCCGGTAAAGCAGCGGACGTAATAGTGGTAATAAAAACAGGCCCAACGCCCAAATACTAGGTAATTTGCCGGTAGATGCAGTTAAAAAAACAACTGCAAAAATATCCTGCATAATCAGGATGCCAATAGCCGTCCTGCCAAAGAAGGATGACATCTGTCCTTTTTCATCCAGAATCTTGACCGCGAAAACAGTAGAGGAAAACCCCAGGGCAAATGCCAGTATCATTAAGGTTTGATATTCTGCATTTTCCAGTAAGGGCAAACCTAATTGTACCAACAGGTAAAGCACGAATAGATTTACCAGGAAAATTGCGAGCATATGTATAGATGCCCCTGCCCAGACTTCCTTATGAAATAAATCTTTCAGCTTTAATTTGAGACCAATTGTGAAAAGAAGGATAGTGATACCTAAATCACCTAATGTTTGAAGTGCCGGAGTGCTTTCATAACCAATTGCATGGAGAATGAAGCCGGCCACAAGGAAACCTATCAGAGGTGGCAGACTAAACTGATATATGGCCAAACCAGCGATAAAAGCTATTGCAATAAGTACTGGATCCAAGATAACTCCGGTATTTGGTATGGGGTATTCGGTATTTCAAATCAGTGTGATTTTTCTTAATCTCACTCTTGACTCAAATTAATCTCTTCGATCAATCAGAAATCTTTAAATCAAAAATTACATTATAGATTATTTTAACTTTTGAGAAGCAATTACAACTACAATTACAACTAAATGAGAGCAATTATGAAAATTTCAGTCCTAATGGTCTTCGGTGTTGATCTTGATCGCAATCTCATCTGGCTTGGTACTAGCAGAAACTTCAGCTCAAGAGGCTGAAGACGCTAAAAGGCTTTTTCAGTTTACATATTCTCAAGCGACCCTTTTTCCGAAATCGAACCTCCAATCTGGCGAACTTCGAATGGAAAATTCCAATGGAAACATCGTATAGGGTATTGGCAGTGCGAACTTTGGCGAAAGAGCGACGAACAAAACCGAAAATCAAAACTAGGATGACTGGTATCAGTTGTAGAGCAGTCAGATATCGAAGGTTCGGGGTTTAGCTGCAAACGAAATATTTTAGCTACCGCTTTCATCTAAGAAAAGTCGTTAGGCTTTTCCTAATATTCCAAGTGACTTCCCGTAAGCTGTCAGTCGACATGGTATAAAGCTGAGATCTATATAGTACCGGTAAAAAGTATTAAGAAATTTAGCCTGATTACTCAAAATACTTGAATAATTGCAAATACCGCTACCCCAAGAAAAAAAACACCGCTGAATTGATGGAGTCGATGTAATGGGATTTTTCTCAGAAGCGTTACTCCAAGCCATATTCCCAAAGCTGATGTTGTGATCAGGGCCAAGGAGGCACCCACCCATACGGCTACTGGGTCAAAGGTAACCGCAAGCCCCGCTACTGCAATCTGAGTTTTATCACCCATTTCAGCTAAGAAGAGCATCATAAAAGTGGAGATAAAGATGCTATGGGCAAATTTATCTAGTGCTTCACCGTCTTGATCCAGTTCTTCCTCCTTGGTTAGCAAAGATTTGATGCCAAAAAAAGCAAACAAAATTGCTACAGCAGCAGATATTATCTTTTCAGGAATCCATTGCGCCAAACCAGCTCCAAAAACTACTGCCAAGGTATTTAAAACAAGAAATGCAGCCACAGCACCAAGCATTACAGGAGCATGTCTGTAACGGGCTGCCAAGGTCATACAGACCAGCTGACTTTTGTCACCAATCTCAGCTAGAAAAATCAGACCAAAAGTGGAAAGGATGCTTGAAAAATATTCTATTAAATACAAAAATTTTGCTGATGCTGCAAAATAAAATCTAATTATAAACCTACGCTTTGCCAGATCAATCGGATTCGATATGACCACTTATCTAAAAATCCTGTCGTTTTTAGGAAATGAAGCCCGATGGCTGCTGTTAAGCAGCAGTTGCCCTTCCTCGTTGCAGAAATAAATGCGCTGTTTGTCTGGAATGCGGTTTTGGATGGTTTTCAAGATTTTCTAGTACACTTCACCGTAATTACTGAGAGCATGTAGAAGAAAAATCGAACGCATCTACTGACATCCTGTCAAAAGAAATGAAAATCTACAGCCAGTTATCGGTGCATTATGAAGGTACTTATGATGTATATTCATACGTCGGGGCGATGCGATTGCTGATGTAGTTGAGATGGTGGAATAGACTGATAATATTCGAAACTTTCAGAGGCGATTAATAACCTTTTAGGCCACTGCCACAGGAGTTCTTATGTACCTTAAAAAATACCTATGCCTATCGACCATGCTCATGTTGCTTTGGATAGGTGCAGTCAGTGGCGCACCCGGCGTGAAAGTGGTCTACCCGGACTGGTTCAAACAGAGCTTTTATGATCTGAAAGATGATTTGCAGGAAGCTGTTGACGAGGATAAACAAGGGCTGGCCGTTTTCTTTAGCGAGAAAAGTTGCAGCTACTGCAAAGCGATGGTCGAGAGAACTTTCGGCGAAGCTGATATTGCACAAAGCCTCAACGCAAACTTCGACGTCGTTGGCTTGGACGTTTTCAGTGATTTGGAATTGGTTGATACAAAAGGTAATGCTCACTTGGTAAAAGATTTTGCGGTTCAGGAAAGGGCTCAATTTACACCGACCATGGTCTTTTATGACAAGAATGGTGATCGTCTGTTGCGCGTGGTCGGTTACCAGCCCCCCAAAAAGATGCGCTTTACGCTCGATTACCTAAACGATGGCCATTACACCCGCATGACGCTACGAGACTACATCAAACAACATTCGAGCAAGCCTACCGCGAGTCACAAATCACAGGCCATCGATTTACAGCGAGATAAGGCTAATGCACAGCCAGTGCTGGTGATTGTCGAATCTCCAGATTGCGAAAAATGCCAACAATTTCGAACTATGTTAAAGGCGCCGGTGATGCAGCCATATCTGGATCAGATGCAGTTGGCTTTCGTTAGAAGTAGTGTCGAGCAAAAGGTCATTACGCCAGAGGGTAAGTCACTCGATGGCAAGGCCTGGGCCGATCAACTCGGCCTGCTTCACAGTCCATCGATGGTTTACTTTGACAAGCATGGGAATGAGGCGCTACGGGTCGATTTCGACATCCTTATAGACCCACAAGGACACTCGGTAAGCACCAACCATCCGAGGATTCTCGACAATATCCGGGCGCGTTTGGAGTACATGACCAGCAAGGGTTATGAAAGCATTCCTCAGTTTCAACGTTGGCGGGCGGGAGCAAAGAAGCAGGCGGCCAGCGCGTCAAATTGATAGCATAAACAAAAAACCTGGCTTAGTGCTTCTCCAGTTGGCTGTTAGAAAAAGTTACGTAGGCATTTTGCGAGTTTCTGACTGCCCAGATAGCCGGTTTGTAAAATCCACATAAACTTGACATGAACGACT
The DNA here is from genome assembly GCA_937926265.1 of uncultured Gammaproteobacteria bacterium. GTDB lineage: Bacteria > Pseudomonadota > Gammaproteobacteria > Chromatiales > Chromatiaceae > JABDQZ01. Next base: position 238 of record CALAZS010000121.1, on the reverse strand, counting down.
ATTGTTTGGAAGCCAGAACAGATCATCAGAAAATTCTGAAAGGCTGTTGTTTTTTGTAAGCGGTATCGAATCAGGTTTGGCGACCGACTGCTTATCTGCAGCTGTTGCCGGTCACCCTATCAGAATAAAATTCCCATGGCTGTCTGCAATTGCCTCTTTAGATAAATATCAGGATTATCTAATACTCTGGGGCAAATTGGTAAAAAGCTGACAGATTGAGAATTTGAGCTATCAGGCC
>CALAZS010000120.1 GCA_937926265.1 uncultured Gammaproteobacteria bacterium | reverse complement strand
GAATTTGAGGAAATCTATGAGACCCAGTGGACGTCAGCCCAATGAAATGCGTGCTGTAAACTTTACCCGCGATTACACCTGTCATGCCGAAGGCTCGGTGCTGGTGGAATTTGGCAATACCAAGGTTATCTGCAATGCCAGTGTAGACAGCTCAGTACCGCGCTGGATGAAAGGCAGCAACAAGGGCTGGGTTACCGCCGAATATGGCATGCTGCCACGTTCAACCACAGACCGCATGGCGCGGGAGTCATCCCGTGGTAAACAGGGCGGCAGAACCATGGAAATCCAGCGTCTGATTGGCCGTTCTTTACGTGCAGCCGTCGACCTGGAAAAACTTGGCGAGCGCATGATCACGCTCGACTGTGACGTGATACAGGCGGATGGCGGAACACGCACCGCCTCAATTTCGGGTGCCTTTGTAGCCCTTAGTGATGCCATCAACAAGCTTATTGAAAAAGGCGAACTGTCCGAATCACCGTTACTTCACAATATTGCCTCCGTCTCGGTTGGCGTATTTAACGGTGTGCCGGTACTCGACCTGGATTATGCCGAGGATTCCAACGCCGAAACCGATATGAATGTTGTCATGACTGAAAATGGCGGCTTCATTGAAGTTCAGGGTACCGCAGAAGAGGCGCCTTACAGCCGCGAAGAAATGAACAGCATGCTGGCCCTGGCAGAACAGGGCATTCAGGAAATCATCTCACTGCAAAACCAGGCATTAAAAAGCTGAACGGAGAAAACATGAAACAAACTATTCGCAACCTTTCCATTCTTGCTATCCTTCTAGTATCTGCACCAATACTGACAGCCTGCTCTCCAGAAGTGGGCACGCCTGCCTGGTGTAAAAAAATGGAGGAAACTCCAAAAGGTGACTGGACGACCAACCAGGCAACTGACTATGCTAAACATTGCATTTTTAAATAAGACTGGAAACTAAATTTTAATCTCTGATTGAAATGGAAAAAGAATCACAAGAAACCAACTACCTGCTCGAAGCGGTTCAGCCTGAACAATGCGCTGAATACATGCGCATGACCCTGGCGAAGTTGTCAGAACACAAGCTGCCAATGAACCCGGTATTCTACAGCCTGTTCTTTATTTATGTTTCCGGCAAGAACCTGAGCCTCAACAACAAAGTTGACAAGTATCTTAAAAATAATGAATTAAGCCATGATGCTGCTGTAAAGCTTTTTGTTCATTACTTTTTTATCTGCTCCGAGGAACTTGCAGAAGGCCTTCGCAATGAACTGGTTGATACCATCACCGAAGCCATATCAGCATTGATTGAAGTTGCCGGCAAATCTTCCATGAGCAACAAGCAACTGGAAAAGCATATCGATACGCTTGCCGGCAGCCAGTCAACCCACAATATTCTTTCAGTTGTTTCGTCAATCATTCATATTACCCGCCAGTTTGTTGCCGATACCAAGAAACTCGAATCCGACCTGGTCATAACCAGCAAGGGACTGAATGTCCTGAAAAATGAACTGACCCATGCGCGGATGGAAGCTACAACTGATTCATTAACCGGCCTGTTGAACCGTCGTGGCTTTGAAAACCAGATTAAAAAAATACTCAATGACAGGCGTCGCAACGGTACCAACTTCAGCATCGTTATTGTTGACATCGATCATTTCAAAGATATCAATGACAAGTATGGGCACCTGTTTGGTGACAAGATTCTCAAGGTATTTGCCAAGATGCTGCAGGAAAAAACCCGCAGTACGGATTATACGGCCAGGTTTGGTGGTGAAGAATTTATCCTGTTACTGCCAGAGACCGCGCTTGATAACGCTTACAATGTTTCCGAACATATTCGCACGTCGATTGAAAAACTGCAGGTAAGACATACCAAAACCGGTGAAGTGGTTAAATCATTAACCGCCTCATTCGGGGTTGCCTGTCACCGTTTTGATGAACCACTTGAAAGCCTGCTGGATCGCTGTGACCAGGCCATGTATAAAGCCAAGGAAACCGGTCGTAACCAGACAGTTAAATCGACATAGCCAAAACTTTCCTGCCTATGCTGTAAAGCCTGCTGGTCATTAACACACCGCTGATGACCAGGCCAACAACCAGCGAAATCCAGAAACCTTCTGCTCCCATTGCCGGTACAATCAAATCAGTTAACCCCAGTACATAGCCCAGCGGTAGCGCAATAATCCAATACGCAAGTACTGCGTACAGCAAGGGCAGGCGCGTATCCTTGTAACCACGAAGCGCTCCCTGAACCGGCACCACAAAAGCATCAGCCAACTGAAACATTGCGGCATAAATCAATAGCGTAATCGCCAGTTCAATCACTACCGCATTATCGGTATATATCATCGCAATCGATTCGGTAAAGCCAAGCAACACTACGATATTTATTGCCGCGGTTATGATTGCCAGGTATACCGACGCCTTGGCCGCCGTAAAAGCTTCAAGACAGGCCTTTGCCCCCACCAAATAACTCACTCTTATTGTCGCTGCAACGGATATACTCAATGGCAGGGTAAACAACAGGTAAGCCACGTTCATGGCAACCTGATTGGCGGCTATTTCCGTATCGGCACGGCCACCAAGAAACAGGGCGATCAGAGAAAAAATACTGACTTCAACAAACAGCGTCATCGCAACCGGCATGCCGACCTTGAGCAAGTGATTTATTTCCTGCCTGTCAATTACTCTCCATTGACTCCAAAGTCGTGCCTTCCTGTAAACCGGGTGATACAGGCTGTAAGCCAGCATCACGAAAAATGCCACCCAGAAAGCAATGGCGGTAGCCCAGCCTGCACCTGCCCCACCTAACGCCGGCGCGCCCCAGTGTCCAAAGATCAATGCATAGTTAGCCGGAATATTGACCAGCAAGCTGATAATCGAGGCAATCATGTAAGGCTTGGTGAATGAGAAACCTTCACTGTAAGGACGTATCAGGTAGGTTGCCATAATTGCAGGCACACCCCAGCAAAGCCCTTCAAGGTATCCCGAAGTAACAGCCAATACCTGCGGGTCGGTGATGAAATAACCAAGATAGGTATCGCGAAAAACAAGTATCAACAGCAATACCAACACAACGACAACCAGCACCCTGGCACTCTGATGCATAAAGTTAACGATGGCAGGATAATTTTTTGCGCCGATATACTGGCCAACGATCGGGTTAACCGCCATGAACAAACCCAGCGGCGCTATCATCAGGGTGACCCAGAGCGCTGAACCCAGGGACACACCGGCCAGGTCAACCACCCCTGCACGACCAGCCATCAATGTATCAACAAACCCTGCCAGGGCAATCAGCATCTGCGACAGTGCCACAGGCACTGCAAGTGCAACCAGTTTTTTTAACTCCTGATACATGAGAGCTTATAAAGGAATCCTGATTTATGAAAAGAAGTTATTGAAATGAGAAGCCGAAATCCGCAACTAAAACATTGACCGGTCAGTTGTTTTTTAGTTTCACTGTAATCACCGGAGACTGATGAAGCTGATGCTGTAAATCTTCAAGTCCGTCAATAATCTCATTGGTTGCCTCAAGATTTCTGACGTAGACTTGCTCGTCAAAGCGGGCCTCAACAATAAACATACCTGCAGTCAGGTCTGCCAGGCCAATTTCTCTCACAGCTTCAATATACTTGTTGGCGTTGGCACCAAGCACATGAGTAAAAGCCTCCAGCACCGCTGGATCATAATATTTACCGGTACGTTTTTTAATGTAATCCAGGGCACCTGATGAAGAATACACCCTGCTCGACATACGGCCGACATGCAGTAAGTCATAATCACGGCACATGGTGAGAATGCGTGTACCTATTGGTATCTGGCCTTTGGCCAGGGCCTTAGGAACACCGGAACCATCAAAGTTTTCAAACTGGCATTCAATGATGTGCCCAACCTCCTGTAAAGAAGGTATGTTGATAAACAGCCGGCGGGCATCAAGGATATTATTGATAACGGTTTCCCTGCCCTCGGTATCCAATAGGTTAAAGGGCTGTTCAATCAGTTTATCAGGCAGCGTTATGGCACCAATGCGTGATAGCAGGCCAGCAAGAAACACATCATCAATATTTTTTTGATTGAGTTTCATTTCCATTGCCACTTTACGGGAAAATTCGGCAACCCGGCGTGAATGCCCTGCTAAAAACTTATCCTTGGTTTCAAGTAATAAAGAAAAACTTTTTACTGTTTCCACAAAGCTTTTCTTAAGCAGGTAGTTGCTGTTATTAAGCTCCCTGGTTCTTTCATCCACCAGTCCCTGCAGGTTTTCCCTGGATGCCTTGAGTTCCAGGTGGGTTTTAACGCGTGACATTACGATCGCAGGCTTTATTGGCTTGGTGATGTAATCTACAGCACCGAGTTCCAGACCTTTTTGCTCATCCGACTCTTCACTGAGCGCCGTAACAAAGATCACCGGTATGCTCTTCGCAGTGTCATCATTTTTGAGATATTTAAGTGTTTGGTAGCCATCAAGCTCCGGCATCATGATATCAAGCAACACCAGGTCAACCGGGTCGTTGGGATTGGTCGCAATCTTTATCCCCTGCTTACCTGAGTTGGCAACTTTGACATTAAACTCGGGCATGAGTATTTTGCTAAGCACTTTCAGGTTTACCGGTTCATCATCAACCAGCAGGATCGTGTTTTTATTTTTATCAGACATTAGCAGAGAATATTTTCAGAAGTTATGCTCAGTTTAATCATTAATTTTGTTGAGACAACACTGACAACAGGCTTTCAACATCCGACAGGGCACTATCAAAGTTAAAGTTTTCAATATTATCCTGCAAGCCCTGCACAGCATCACCAAATACTGACTCAAGTTCCGCTTTATTCAATTCAAACAAATCAATAGCCTTGGCATTACCCTGGTCCAGCAAAAACTTTAACTCATCAAGCAATTCATTCACAGACTGCATACTGACAGGGGCAGAAAGTTGTTGCGCATCGGATTTAGGCGCCTGGTCAATTAAACGTTTCAGTTCATCGTAAGCTGACTTGAATTTCTCCAGTTGCAGCGGCATTTCAGGATTATAGGTTTTTTGTTTAAAAAGCTTTTCAAGTGACTCTGCAGCAGAATGTATCTTTATTATTCCCAGGGTACCGGCTGCACCTTTAGCCTTGTGGGCAATACCCCTGGCATCTTCCCATGCCTGGTCGACGATGCATGACTCCATCAGGCCCGCATCCTGGCGATGTTGACTGACAAACATCCTGGCAAGACTTAAATACTGATCAATATCGCCATTTAAAGACAGCAATCCCCTTTTGATATCGATTGAATCAACAGAGAGGAAATAGTCTTTCAGTTTACGCCTTTGATTTTCATCGATGTCCGGGGCCGAACCACTCTCTTCAGCCTGATGATTATCGAACACAAATACATTTTCAGGCAGCCATTCAAGCAACTTGTTAAAGAGTCTTTCAGGTTCAACAGGCTTTGTTATAAAGTCATTCATGCCTGCTTCATAACTCTCGGTTTTATGATCGGCAAAAGCATTGGCGGTCATCGCAAGTATGGGGATGTTCTTACCATTTTCCAGGGCACGAATCTCGCGTGTTGCCTGGTAACCATCCATTACCGGCATATGTATATCCATCAGCACCAAATCAAATGATTGCTTGTTGAGAAACAGATTAACAGCCTCCTGACCATTAGGTGCAATTTCAACAGAGGCATCTAATTTTCCCAGCAACCCTTTTGCCACTTCCTGGTTAATGGTGTCATCTTCAACCAGTAAAATGCTTGCGCCGTGAATATTCTCAATTTTTCGCCTTTTATCCAGCTCCTCACCCTGGCCATCAACCTTGCTATCAGCACTACCATCAACTGGGACCTCATTGTCAGCATCTAACTTAATCTCAAACCAGAAGCGGCTGCCCTTGCCGGGTTCACTGTCAATGCCAATAGTGCCATCCATTTCATCTACCAGCTTTTGACATACAGCCAGTCCCAGTCCAGTACCACCATATTTTCTTGTTGTTGAGGAATCGGCCTGTTTAAAAGCCTGGAACAAATGACTTTGAGCTTCTTTATCAATACCTATGCCGGTATCGATTACATCAAAATGCAATAAAAGCTTCTCTTCTGAAATTTCGGTGCATTCAGCATTAATCGTTATCGAGCCCTCATCAGTGAACTTGATGCCATTGCCTACCAGGTTAAGCAAAACCTGGTTCAAACGCGTTGGATCACCCAGCACATGACACGATGCATTCCGGGATTTGACTCGCAGCTTAAGTCCTTTCAACATCGCCTCGTCATGCATCATGAAAGCAACATTGTCGAGCAGTTCTTTTAGATTGAATGAAACCTTTTCCAGCTCAATTTTACCGGCATCTATTTTTGACAGGTCAAGTATATCGTTGATCAGTGCCAGCAAGTGTTTTCCGGAGGATTCAACTTTTTTAATCTGGGCCAAAGCCTTGGTATTGATAGAACTGTCCTGCATCAGCAGGTAGGTCATTCCCAGGATAGCATTCAGGGGAGTGCGAATTTCATGACTCATGTTAGCCAGAAAAGCACTTTTTTCGCGGTTGGCTGATTCGGCAACCTTGACTGCCATTTTCAGGTTTTCATTGAGCTCATACTGTGCAGAAACATCAAGACTGGTACCAACCACCTTGACCGGGGCGCCATCTTGATCTTTTCTTACGATTGCTTTGGTTTGAATATAACGCAGGTGGCCGGCTGGCGTGATGATTCTAAAGGCCATATCCAGCGGCACTACCTGCTTAATTGAATTTGTAATCTGCTTAATTGCATATTCCCTGTCATCTGGATGCAAGCAACTTTCCAGGTCATGTAGGTTGCCGTGAAACCTGTCTGGCGGAAATTCAAAAATCCTGTACATCCAGTGATCCCAAACCAACTCTTCAGTGGCCACATCATATTCCCAGATACCAATTGATGTTGCCTCGGCAGCAAGCTGCATACGCCGCATTGCATCGGCCAGTTCGGCTGTTCTTTTCTGTACGCTGCTTTCAAGTTCCACACGGTATCTTTGACGTTGTACTATTCTCCAGATTTCATTACAAATTAACTGAACGGTCTCTACATCTTCAGCAACATATTCATGTTCCTTGTTGCCAACACCGGCAACCATCACCACTTTTCCCTGCTCGACAACCGGCACTGATATCATACGTTTCAAGCGGGCATGCCCTTCCGGCAAACCATGTTTATTGGGGAATTTTTCATAATCATTGAAAACAACCGGTTCTTTCTGGCGAATAGCATCAGCCCAGATACCAGCCTGCTTTACAGGGTAATGTTTGTCATACGCAGCCTGACAGTATTCTTCCAGTGTTCGCTTTGACCAGGTGACCAATTCGATCTCTGTTTCTTCATAATTGACAAAATGAATGAATGAAATTTTGCTTTGAGTGAGACTTTCAGCAATTTCCTGTGCTTTTTGTAAAAATTCATTTTCACCAAATTTTTCTGACAATAGCGGTAAATCAAGTAATGCTTTCGAACGGCGCGCCTCTAATTCAATTGCCTTGCGTGCTTTGTCCAGTTCAGTTATGTCACGGACACTGACAACTGCCCCCTTGACCTCGTCATTTTCAATCAACGGGTCATATTCAACGTGCAGGGTATATTCATCACCACCCATTTCGAACGATTCCTGGTACGAGATATGATTTTTGTCGTTAAAGCATTTATCCAGCTGAGGTTTTATGGTTGAGGCAAACACCTCATCACCCATTATCTCGGATACCAGTCGACCCTGTATTTGATCAATTGGTTTGTTATGCATTTCAGCATAGCGCTGATTAACCAGCAGGTAGCGATAATCCTTACTCACAAACGACATCAAGTCCTTGGTATTGGATACGACGCGCTCATACATTCTTAAATGATCGAAAGCTTTTTCTTTTTCAAGCCACCTGCTTAACACCCGGGCAACATTCTTGACCAGTTGTGGTTCATCAGGCTCCAGGAAACCTTTTGGCTCATGATTGCGAACCGAAACCATGCCAATCTTTTCGCCATTGATGATCAAATCCGCATTAAGATCTTCTGCGAAAGAATCGGTGTCCTTTCCTGCTCGAAAGGTTTTATTCTTCAAAGTTAATGTGGCGATGGTATTTTCAGGATATTGCATTGCGGGAACCAGGTATTCCACCACGCGCTGCATAATGAAATTTTCATCCCGAAACTCTTCCAAGTCCTTTTGAATATTGTAAAGACAGGCCAGTTCCTTGACACGTTCATTTGATTCTCTGGCAGCATTTTTATAGTCATCAATATCAATATGCACACCAAACAGCCTGGATAATTTCCCATCACTGGAAATAACCGATGTCGCCCGGGCCATAATCCAACGATAAGAGCCATCTTTATGTTGCATCCTGAATTCTTCATGCCACAAAGGTTTCGGGTTTTTAATAAATGCTTTTAAGCGCTCAACCACTCCAGGCTTATCTTCAGGATGAAGGTTTGATTCCCATGTTTCATAAGCGTTGACAAGTTCTTCATCCTCATAGCCCAGCTGCTTTTTCCATTTTGGAGAAAAATAGATCTGACCGGTTTCAATATTCCAGTCCCAAATTCCATCCAGGCTACTTTCGGTTAACAGGCGATAGCGTTTTTCACTATTACGAAGCTCAATGTCTGATTTGATCCTGTCCGTAATATCACGACCAATACCCCGGTAACCTAACAGATTACCGTCGTCATCAAAAAAAGGATGACCGCTGGTTTCAAGCACCACTGATTCGCCTTTTTTATTTTCAATAACACTTTGCAATAAATAAAAAGGCTGCTTTTCGGCGACTATCTTTACAAAAAGATCACCCACACGCCTGGCTTCGGCTTCACCCATGAAATCAAAAGGTGATTTACCGATAACTTCATGTTCTTCACATCCATAAAGCCCAAGGGTTTGCGGGCTCACATATTGATACAGGCCATTCGCATCAACCTCCCAGATAAAGTCACTGGTTGATTCAACCAGGGATTTATAACGCGCTTCACTTTGCTCAAGGGCTTTTTCCGCAGCAATTAAATCACGGTGTTTTTCTGCTTCACGTAAAGCACCGCGTATTGCCACGGGCAGTCTGAGCAAACGATCCTTTAGCACATAATCATCTGCGCCTTTATGAAGAAGCTCAGACACCGTGTCTTCACCAATGGCACCGGTGACAAACACAAAAGGCAGATTTTTATCAAGTGCTCTTAGATCACGCAGAAATTCCTCACCATTGGCTCCCGGCAACTTGTAATCTGACAATACAATATCGGGTTTAAAATCTGACAGGGCGTAATTAAAGTCCTCGAGCGTTTCAACCAGGAAAATTTCAAAATCAAAGTCCTGCTTTAGCAGAAAGCGCCGAATTAACTCAGCGTCTGTGCTGCTATCTTCTACATGCAGTATTCGAAGCTTGTGGTCAGTCATCTTGAGGAGGAGGCTGGTTAATCAAAAGCCAATACATACCCAGGTTGGCGACTGTTTCTGTAAACTCATCAAATGCAATGGGTTTACTGACATAGCTGTTAACGCCAAGATCGTAAGCAGCCACGACATCCCGCTCTTCCTTGGATGAAGTCAAAATAACTACGGGGATCTCCCGGGTAGCTTCATGTCCCCTGATCGCTTTAAGCACATCAATACCATCCAGTTTAGGCAGGCGCAGATCCAGTAAAACCAGCCTCGGATGCTGGTATTCATCGTCGGCAGAATATTCACCATGACGGAACAGGTAATCCAAAGCCGCTTCGCCATCTTTGACCCATTCAATGTTATTGGCCAACCGCGCTTTTTTCAGCGCACGCATCTCCAGTTCAGCATCAGTCGGGTTATCTTCAACCAGCAGAATATCAACAATTTTATTTGTATTAATCATTACCACGCTCCTTACCAGAACTGACTGGTTCAACCGGCAATATAAAATTAAATGTAGCGCCTTTATCAACAATTGCATCAGCATCTACCGATCCATTATGTTTTTGAATAAAACGCTTTACGATTGCAAGACCCACACCTGTACCCTCGAATTCATCCATACCATGCAGGCGCTGAAACATGACAAAAAGCTTGTCTTTGTATTCTTTATTAAAGCCAGCCCCGTTATCCTTTACGAAATACCGTATTGAACCTTCCAGTTTTTCCGAGCCCACCTGGATTTTCGGTTTTTCTGTTTTCCGGGTAAACTTTACTGCATTGGACAACAGGTTATGCAAAACCTGCCTTATGGCGATTACGTCAGCATTAATATCCGGGATATCATCAATTTGCATTTGTATTTCAGCTTCAGGATTTTCCAGCTGGATATCATCCCATACCTCTGTAACCAGTTGCTTCATATTAACCTTGGCTTTTTGCAGCTCGAAACGACCTGCACGCGAAAAAGCCAGGATATCGTCTATCAGTTCCCCCATCTTGTTGGCATTTTCCTGAACAATACCAAACAAACGTAAACCTTCTTCATCCAGCGACTTACCATAATCTTCTTTAAGAATTGCTATAAAGCCATCAATGGCACGTAAAGGTGATCGCAAATCATGTGAAACTGAATAACTGAATGACTCAAGGTCCTTGACCGCCATTTCGAGCTCATCAAGATGCTTTTTCCTGGATTGCTCGGCGCGTGACAGTTTGTAAGACATCAGGTTGAAATCGATTGCGAGTTGCGCAAATTCATCTTTGCCTTTTATTTCAATGGAACGATTAAGCTCACCTTCGCGGGCAATATTTTTTGTTGCCTGGGTAAGCAGTTTCATTGAGGAGTCTATCCGGTAAAATATCGGTGAAAGAGCAATCAATACCAAGATCACCACCAGTACCATCACAGAAATAACTACAATCACTACATTCTTGGTGGTCTCACTGATTTGAAGATGGGCATTGCCATGTATATCTCTTATCAACGGCTTAATGCTGCTCATCTCGGTATTAAACCTATGGGATAATTCAAGCATATAGTCGCGCTGGACCTGATTCATCTCAATGTCTTGCATACCTATAAATTCACTTAACACCCAGTCTGCCTGTGCAAAACGTAAACCTATTTCTTCCAGTATTTCCGTGGACCTGAGATCATCAAAATACAGTTTGACTTCTTCGAGGTTTTGCACAACATGCTGTGAATGTTCCCGGGCCTGGCTTAAAGCACGCGATGAGCGGTTAATAAAGTAATCTATTGATGCAAACTCAAACTGCTCGAGGCTTTCACCAACGTGATCTGCCATAATTGCAGTTTGCCGCTGTTGTTCAATACTGCTGCCGCCGACATAAAGCGTTATAGCAAGTATGGTCGCTACAAGTAGCGGAGACAGTGCAACGAGCCGAAGTTGATCACGTATCTTCATTTTCTATCGATAGAGTAAAACACCTTCTGGTTTAGCCTGCTTAAGCGGACCAGAAACGATGACATTGAGAAAATTTATATCCCTGGGTTTTTCGTAGCCCTCAATCTTACCCCACCATTTGGTGACCTTTTCAAGCGTATACAACAAATGATTATCGAGATTTATTTTTAAACGAATTTCCTTTAAATGCTGGCCAATATCATCATGTTTCTTTTTATAAATTTTCACCATGAGCGCCGTAGCCGCTTCTTTTTCTTCCAGGATAAATTGTTCAGCCCGGTAAAGTGCTTTCATTATTTTGACCACATCATCAAAATTATCTTTCAGAAATTTATCATCGGTTATCAAGACGAAGCGCTTCATCATCAGGTTAGGTGCTTCAATTACTTCAACCTGTCCGTTTAATAATTCACTGGCTTTACTCAGGAATGGCTCGCGACTAACAAAAGCATCGACAGTGCCATCAGCTAAAGCCGATGGCTGGGCCGCCAGGTGCATAAACTGGACATCCAGGTCAGTTTCAAGCAGGCCATGACGCCGCAACAGCAAATCAAGAAACCAGTGAAAAGCCAGGCCTTTGTGAACAGCCACACTTTTTCCCTTAAGGTCTTTTGCGGTTTTTATATTTGAGTCTGAGCGGGCGATTAACCTTGTTTCATTTCCCCATTGCCCGAGTGTACTGACAATCCGGAGTTTGTCATTTTGATGATAATGCTTAACAAAGGTTACATCAGATGCATTATATAATTGAAGCTCACCGCTATTGATCCCCTGTAAGCCGTCCCCGCCGGTTTTCAAAGGGACTATTTCGACATCAATCCCTTCATCACTGAAATAACCCCGCTCTTTAGCGATAAAAATTAATGACGTCAACAGGGTATTTGTATTGCCTACCTTGATTGTTTCTGCTGACAATGATGCAAATGGCAGAATTAACAACAAGACAAAAAGCACAAAGGACGTCAGTCGAACAAAACATCGTGTTTTCATGTCACATCTCCTTTGCAATATAGAAAAAAATGAGTCACGATCGCAAAATCACGACCCTACCTTTAACCAGTATAGCGAGCTATTGAAGTAACTCTTTGATCTCGATTAAGTTTTTGATCGATTTATGCTGCAGCAGGCTTTTAGGGAAGAAAATTCCCTATTCTGTGTCAGCATATAATTTGCGGACACGCCTGAAGCTGTCCTGGGTTGCCTCAAAAGCCTCAACCACTTCCGGGTCAAAGTGTTTACCACTGTTGAATTTAATATAGTCGGCAACCTCTTCATGCCTGATAGCCGGCTTGTAAACTCTTTTGGTTGTCATCGCATCATAAACATCAGCGACAGCCATCATGCGCGCTGACAAGGGTATTGCCTCTGCCGACAGCCGATCAGGGTAACCGGCGCCATCCCAGCGTTCATGGTGATAAAGTGCTATGTCCCTGGCGGTGTGCAAAAAGTCGAGTGAATTACTACTGATTTCCTGGTCAATTTCCTTGTAATAACCCAATGCCTTGGAAATCGCATTATTGATGGTTTGACCACCAATACGGGTATGTTCCTTCATGGTTTCGTATTCATGCTCGGTAAGCTTTTCCGGCTTTAATAAAATGGCATCAGGAATACCGACTTTTCCAATATCATGTAACGGTGCGGCCTTGATAATATGAGACTGCAGGGCTTCTGAAAAATCGCTGGCATAGCTTGAATGCACAGCCATATGCTGTACCAGCGCTTCAACGTAACTTTGCGTCCTGACAATATGGTGTCCCGTGTCTGAATCCCTCGTTTCGGCCAATTCAGCCAGCGCATTAAGGGTGACATCCTGAATCAGGATATTTTCATGCATGCGTTTTTTAACTTCAGACTCGAGTTCCAGGTTATGTTTTTGCAACCTGTCCCGGGCAGATTTCAATTCCAGATGAGCCTCAACCCTTGCCAACACAATGGCCGGACGAATTGGCTTGGTAATGTAGTCATTGGCACCCAGTTCAAAACCATATTTTTCATCAACCTCATCCTGCAGTGCGGTAACAAAGATAACGGGAATTTCACGGTAAAGCGGGTTGGCGCGCAATTGCTGTAAAAAGCTGTAACCGTCCATTCCCGGCATCATGACATCCAGAAGGACCAGATCCGGCGTGTCGTTTTTAACCAGCACATCCAGTGCATTCTGACCTGACCTGGCAGCCAGTACTTTATATTTTGACTGCAGTAATTCGACCAGAACCCGCAGGTTCACCGGCTCATCATCAACAATAAGAATACTTTTTCGTTTTTGGTCCAATTAAGGTCACCCAGTTTCATGGATAAAGCATCAAAGATCAGCTCACTACTATATTTTTAGCGGTATCTCATGAGAATTCTTTAGTCCTGTTATTTATAGTTCTGCAAGAGACTGATGTAGTTTGCGCGTTCAAAGGCTATTGGCTGCACCGAGTGTTTCTGGCTGACGCTGCCTTTAAGCTGTTCGACTGATTCATACTCATTGAATTCCATCCATTCCTGCATATCGTTTAAGACCTTACTGATATGCTCTGCACCATTTTTCAATAAAGCCGCCGTCATATGAGTGACATCAGCACCGGCCAGCAGCATTTTCATCGCATCTTCAGCAGTATGAATACCGCCTGTAGCACCGAGAGAGCAGTAAACTTTCTTATACAAAATGGCAATCCAGCGCATCGCCAGCAATGATTCTTCTGAACGCGACAGGTTTAGGGTATGCCCAACATATAGGGTATTAAGATCAATATCAGGCTGATAGAAACGGTTAAACAACACCACAGCATCGGCACCTGCTTCATCAAGACGCTTGACCATGTTACCGGGTGAACTGAACTGGCTGGAGAGTTTCATGGCGATAGGGATGCGGATTTTTTTACGCAGTTCAGTAAGCAGATCTATATAACGCTGTTCAACAGATTCACCTGATTCCATGATGTCTGCCGGTACATGGTAAACATTAAGCTCCAGGCCATCGGCACCCATCTGTTCAATCTGCATCGCATGTTCCAGCCAGCCCCCCATGCTGTTGCCATTAAGACTGGCTATGACAGGAATATCCAGTGAATCCTTGAGTGCAGCCAACTGGGTTAAATATAAATCCAGATGTGAATCTTCGCAGTCGTCAATTGGCAGGTAACTGCTGGCTTCACCATGACCTATATCCTGGTTAAGCGAGCGGTCGTACATGTCTTCATCGTCTTCAATTTCCTCTTCGAACAATGAATACATCACCAGTGCAGAAGCCCCGGCATCTTCAAGACGACGGGCACTGTCGAGGTCTTTCGATAACGGTGAAGCTGAAGGGACAACAGGGTTTTTTAACGTCAGGCCCATGTATTTGGTTGTCAGGTCCATTATTGTTTCTCCTGCTCGGATTGTGCTTCATCCTCGACACTGTAATCGAGTTCGGCCAGTTGTGCGTAATGTTGCCAGCGGGCTTCCACTTCCTGCTGGGCTTTTTTATAGAAAGCTTCGGCTGCCTCGGGGTGGCTGCGTTTCAACATGCTGAAACGCGTTTCCCTGCGGGTGAATTCACCATAAGCGACTGAAGGCCGTTTTGAATCCAGTGACAGCGGGTTTTCACCTTTGTCGAGTTTGCGTGGATCATAGCGGAACAGGTTCCAGTGACCGGCCTTGACCGCAAGGTCCTGTTGATCCAGGTTTTCACGCATATCAAAACCGTGCGCGATACAAGGGCTGTAAGCAATGATAATGGAAGGCCCGTCATAGGATTCGGCTTCCAGAAACGCCCGGATGGTGTGAACATCCTTGGCACCGAAAGCAACATGCGCGACATAAACATGCTCGTATGCCATCGCGATCATGCTCAGGTCTTTCTTGGTCACTGCCTTACCGCCTGCTGCAAACTTGGCTACGGCACCAGTTGGTGTCGACTTGGACATTTGCCCGCCGGTGTTTGAGTAAACCTCGGTATCCAGTACCAGCAGGTTAACGTTACGTCCAGAAGCCATGACATGATCAAGACCACCAAAGCCAATGTCGTAAGCCCAGCCGTCACCACCTATCGACCAGACTGATTTACGCACCAGGTAATCAGCAACACTTAACAGGTTCCTGGCGTTTTCGCTGTCAATTGACCCGAGTTGTTTTTTGAGTGCGGCAACATCTTCGCGCTGCGCAAAAATAGCTGATTCATCCTGCTGATCATTTGTCAGCAACCGGTCAACCAGGCTTCCATCAATTAAGTTGGCATCAACCAGGCCTCCATCAATTTGATCACCGTTTGCATCGAGTTTTTCAAGCAGTTTTTTTGCATACTCGGTCTGATGATCTATCGCCAGGCGCATCCCCAGTGAAAACTCGGCATTATCTTCAAACAGTGAGTTTGACCAGGCAGGTCCCCTGCCATTGTCATCGGTTGTATAAGGCGTTGTTGGCAGGTTACCACCGTAGATTGAAGAACAGCCAGTGGCATTGCCGATAATCATGCGGTCACCGAATA
Source organism: uncultured Gammaproteobacteria bacterium (assembly GCA_937926265.1). Taxonomy (GTDB): domain Bacteria; phylum Pseudomonadota; class Gammaproteobacteria; order Chromatiales; family Chromatiaceae; genus JABDQZ01. The sequence continues at coordinate 25,630 of CALAZS010000120.1, read as the reverse complement.
ACTGTGTCGCCAACTTGATGTAAGGCGTTTCACCACAACCGGAACAGGCACCGGAGAATTCAAACAAAGGCTGGGCCGTCATCGCGTGCTTCATGGTAGTGAAGTTCAGCTTGGTACGGTCATACTCGGGTAAAGTCAGGAAGTAATCCCAGTTAACTTTTTCTTCTTCCAGGTAAGGTTCAATTGGCTCCATGTTAAGCGCTTTGTGTGAGACATTACTTTTGTCTCGGGCAGGACAAACCTCTACGCAAAGACCACAACCGGTGCAATCTTCCGGCGCGACCTGGTAACTGATATGCCAGCCTTCGCCAAACTCTTTGCCCTTGACCTGCACATGCTTGAAGTTGTCAGGTATGGCTTCGAGCTCATCAACATGGAAGATCTTGCTGCGAATTGCTGTATGCGGACAGACAAACGGACACTTGCCGCAATGAATACAGAGGTTTTCATCCCATACAGGAATTTCCAGGGCGATCTTGCGTTTTTCTACTGCAGCGGTACCAACAGGCCAGGTGCCATCGGCCGGGATCAATGAAACCGGCAATGAGTCACCCTTGCCTTCAATTAACGTTGCCGTTACCTGCTTAACAAAATCGGAACTGCTTTCCGGTACGGTTGGCGGCCTTTCAAAGCCATTAACTTCACCTCGTTCCGCAACCTGGTGCAGTTGTTCAAGCGTGGCATCAATCGCAGCAAAGTTGCGCTGTACAATTTTACGACCTTTGCGACCGTAAGTTTTTTCTACCGCTTCCTTGATACTGGCAATTGCCTGCTCTTTGGGCAGCACGCCGGAAATGGCAAAAAAACAGGTTTGCATGACAGTGTTAATGCGCCGGCCCATGCCGGATTCCTGCGCCACCCGGTAAGCATCGATCACCCAGAAATCCAGGTGCTTATCAAGAATCTGCTTCTGCATGGTTTGCGGTAAGGTATCCCAGACTTCTTCGGGTGAGGCACTGGTATTTAACAGGAAGGTTGCACCTTCAGCTGCCTTGTCGAGCATGTCATATTTTTCAACAAACACCGGCTGGTGACAGGCAACAAACTTGGCCTCGCTATCTTCAATCAGGTAAGCCGAACGGATCGGTTCAGGACCAAAACGCAAATGCGAGACGGTAACCGCGCCGGCTTTTTTCGAATCATAAACAAAATAGCCCTGCGCATATTGCCCGGGCTGTTCACCAATGATCTTGATCGAGTTTTTATTGGCGGAAACGGTACCGTCACTCCCCAGGCCATAAAACAGGCAATGGATATTATTCCGGCTGGCATCGCTGCGAAAATCAGTTTGCCAGTCGAGGCTCAGGTTGGTGACATCATCATGGATACCAATAGTAAATTCAGTTTTGGCTTCCTCATTGACCAGTTCGTCAAACACGGCTTTGACCATACCCGGCGTGAATTCTTTGGAAGATAAACCGAATCGGCCTGCCAGTACCCGTGGCATTTCTTCAAAAATACGGTTTTTGCTCTGCTGATCTTTGGCCAATGCAGAGATAACATCTTTATAAAGCGGTTCACCGTCTGAGCCGGGCTCCTTGGTACGGTCCAGCACGGCAATATGTTTAACCGAGGATGGCAAAGCCTTGAGAAAGTGACTGGCTGAAAATGGACGGTACAAGCGGACTTTCAGAACACCAACTTTCTGGTCACGCGAAATTAAATGATCGACGGTTTCATGAACGGTTTCTGCACCGGAGCCCATCAGGATAATGACACGCCTGGCATCGATGGCACCATAGTAATCAAACAACTGGTATTGCCTGCCCGATATCTCGGCAAACTGATCCATGACTTCCTGTACCACCTCAGGCATGTCGTTGTAGAAGGTATTAACGGTTTCACGCCCCTGGAAATAAACATCGGGATTCTGCGAGGTGCCGCGTAATACCGGACGATCCGGGGTCATGGCACGCTGACGATGCTGTTGAATCAGACTTTCATCCATCATCTGCTTGAGTTGTTCAACCGACAGTTTTTCAATCTTGGAAACTTCATGCGAGGTTCTGAAACCATCAAAGAAATGCAGGAATGGAATCCTGCCTTTTAAAGAAGCCGCCTGAGAGATCAGCGTCATGTCCATGACTTCCTGCACCGAGTTCGAAGCAAGCATGGCGAAACCGGTTTGGCGGCATGACATGACATCCTGATGATCACCAAAGATAGATAATCCCTGAGCTGCCAGTGACCGGGCCGCCACATGAATCACGGTTGGCGTCAACTCACCGGCAATTTTGTACATGTTGGGGATCATTAACAGCAGTCCCTGGCTGGCTGTAAAAGTGGTGGTTAAAGCACCCGACTGCAGGGCACCATGCACGGCACCGGCAGCACCGCCTTCGCTTTGCATCTCGATGACATCGGGCACCACGCCCCAGATATTTGGCATGTGCCTGGCACTGCGGTCATCGGATATTTCCCCCATCGGTGAAGCCGGGGTTATGGGATAAATTGCTATAACTTCATTGATTTGATGCGCAACATAGGCCGCCGCCTCGTTACCGTCGATGGTAACCATGTCAGAAGAACTCATGCCGTCCCCTCAGGAGATCAAAATGGATTATTTATTCTTATTGATAGACTATTATTGGCAGACTGTAGATGACCTGAGTCAATCACAGGTGTTTTTTTTGTTCTTCGCCTCTGATGCCAGCTGTTATAAGTGTGATATTGACCTGTTACCAGTCTGATAGCTTGTCCCGGTCTGAAACCCTGGCCTCTACCCAGCGCTCACCTCTGCCGGTCTGTTCTTTTTTCCAGAATGGCGCTTCAGTTTTAAGAAAATCGATGATGAACTCGCAGGCCTTAAAGGCCTCACCACGGTGCATGCTGGTCACTGCCACCAGTACGATGGGATCAGTTGGTCTGACTTTACCAACCCGGTGGATCACCGTGACATTGCCAAGTTGCCAGCGTTGCTGAGCCTGTTCGACAATTTTATTGATGGCCGACTCGGTCATACCCGGATAATGCTCGAGTGTCATTGACTCAACCTCATCACCTTCGTTGATATCGCGCATCATGCCAATGAAACTGACCACTGCGCCCATCGAGGCATTGGCCCGGCTTAGGTTTGAGATTTCGGTTGAGGGGTCAAAAGGTTCCTGAAGTAACTGTATGTTATGCATCGTTGTCACCCGCCGGTCACTGGCGGCATAAACGCTACTTCATCATTGTCTTTGATTAAAGTACCGGTCCTGGATATTTCCTGGTTAACGGCAACAAGCATTCTCTGATTATTATTGAACACCTCTGACCAGGGCTCACCGCGCCCGGCAAGGTACGCCATCAGGTTTTCTATTGTCAGTGACTCTTGCTGCAAGTCATCTGGATGAATTTCCTCTGACTCGCAATTTAAACGCTCTCTAAACTGTGCAAAGTACAGAATTTTAATCATCAGTAAGATGTCAGGTTAGCAGTTCGATGAATGGAATAAAGTTTACCGGCTCACCCTTGTGAATAATTTCTCCGGGTGAAATAACCACCAGGCCATCGGCCCAGGTAACTGAACTTAATACGCCTGAGGAACGGCTCGGGTAAACTTTTGCGATTAACTGGCCATCTTCATTTTTTTCAAGCCTGGCCCGTGCATATTCCTGTCGCTTGTCAGGCCTGGTCCAGTCAAAACCGGCGACCGCTTGAATTGGTATCGGCATCACGCTTCCAACGATACCCTGCCGCTTTTTAATGAAAGGCCTGGCAAACACCGCACAGGTCACAAACAGTGAAACCGGGTTACCCGGCGTACCGATAAACGGCGTATCTTTGACATAACCAAACGCCAGCGGTTTTCCGGGTCGCATGGCAATTTTCCACATCCCCAGAGTACCGAGCTTTTCAACTGCCGGTTTGACATGATCTTCTTCACCAACCGATACACCTCCTGAGGCAAGAATCATATCTGCCTGACCGGCTGCTGCCGATAATGCATCACAGGTTGCATCAAGCGTGTCTTCAACAATACCCAAATCCACGACATCACATTGCAGAGATTGCAGCATGGCAGCCAGGGTATAGCGGTTGCTGTTATAAATTTTGCCGTCGCCCAATGGTTCACCCGGCGTAACAAGTTCATCGCCGGAGGAAAAAATTGCCACTTTCATACGACGAAATACTTTAAGCTCACTGACACCCACGGAGGCAGCCATACCCAGGTGCTGCGGCCCCAGTTGCGTTCCGGATGACAGAATTTCCTGACCCCGTGAAACATCTTCACCGGCAAGCCGGATGTTACTGCCTTTTTCTGGCAGCTTTTCTATAACGACCGCATCACCTTCAACTCGGCAATGCTCCTGCATCACCACCGTATCAGCGTCTTCCGGAATTGGCGCACCGGTAAAGATTCTCGCCAAAGTGTGTTTTTCCAGTGGCGTACCTTTAACGCCCGCAGGAATACGCTGGCTGACAGGCATGGCCTTACTGCCATCTATATCAGCGGCAATATCAGGCTTTATATCATCATGGTTAAACGCATATCCGTCCATGGCACTGTTATCCCAGGCTGGGACATTGATGGATGAATGAACGGGTTCTGCCAGAACACGCCCTAGTAACTGCTGGTTTTGAGTAACCAGGTTCAGCGTTTCTGTTTCAGTGATGGATTGCGCCTGCGAAACCAGGTATTCAAGCGCTTCTTTAACGGGGGTTAACGGTTTTGGTTCTGTTGAAACGCAGTCATCATTTTTCATGGAATGCCAATTTACCTTACCGGATTACCTTATTGAATCTGCTGATTAATCGGTAGTTCCACAGCAACTGTGCCAGTTGCTTCATCATTAAGGTTGACGGTAACAGCTTCACTGGTTAGGTCACCCGGACCTGCCATTGGCTGACCTGACCTGGAAACCCTGGCAGTGACAATGACCTGCTCAAAACCGGACATTTTCATTTGCGGCATCATCGCCATCGAGTCATCAAGTGTGACTTCCAAAGGCAACTCGGAAACGGTTGTTTTAAACGCCGCCAACGGCATAGGTGGTCCTGAAGCCGCGCGGGCAAAAACGAAAACCGTATCGTTTGCATTTACCTGGTTTTGCATCGCTGCATCCAGGCTGACCCAGGCATTTACTGCCACTGCCCCAGGTACTGCCCCAGGTGCCGCCGAAGTTTGCCCATTTTCAGAATTAGCTGCAGATGCATTTGTAACCTGCTCTGAAGTTGCGCCAGCATCAAGCAGGTTTCGGGTTGGTATGGCTGCAGGGTCGTTCACCTGGTGAGAAATCACCAGTTCAACTTCGGATGTTTCAGTCAGTGGCAGAGAAACCAGGTCACTGGAAAAATCACCGGACTGGGGCAAAGGCTCTCCGGTTAATGACAGACGTGCACTGACCAAAATTTCTGATGCAGATGATAATTTCATGCTTGGCAGGATGGATCTTGTATCATCCAGGGTTATATCAATTGGCAACTCTGAGAGCGTGGTTTTATATGCCGCCAAAGGCATCGGGTTACCATCGTTATTGCGGGCAAACACATAGATGACATTGTCTGGCGCAACATTGGCACCATCGGGCAGGTTGGCCTGCAGTCGTACTTTGATGGACTTGGAAGCCGGCATTTTGATATCGGGCAAATTAACCTGGATACCTGCAGCCCTGGCCTGGGCAACAGCTTCGTTCAGCAGTTCCCGAACCTGCACCTGGGAGTCAGGCTCGTCAGCAATGAGCGGTATTAACTTTGCCCAACGATCAACTGCCAGCTGGAACATGCCGTTTTGCTGGGCTGCCATACCGCCAAGCCATAAAGCCGTGGTATTTTCCGGTTCCATCTCAAGTGTTTTATCGATATAAACAGAAGGGCGACCAGTCAGGTCACCCTCTTTGGTCATTGCTTCGGCATCGGCTATGCCAAGCAGAATATTCGGATGGTCGCCAATCAGTTCCCTGGCTTTCTCCAGTGCATTTAAAGCCTCAGGATATTTTTCCTGGGCCATGTAACTTCTGGATAGCAGATACCAGCCTTCACCATCGCCGGGGGTTTTATCAAGACGTTGTTGAAGTCTATTGATGAGTTCATCGATAGAATCAGCATTGCTGGCCATTTGCTGCAGATCTTCCTGTTTGCCTGCTCCACCACCAACATAGGAAAGATACTCGGGCGATCCTAAATGGTTATAAAAAGCCACCGTGCCAATAGGCAACAGAATTGCCAGCGCGATCAGCGTAGCAAATCCAGCCTTTTCTGAATGCTGCGGTACTTCCTGCTTTTCTGGTTCCGTGGCCTTAACATCTTCAATCAAACTGGCTTCGAGTTCTTCCCTGGCTTTTTGATATACATCATCAGTCATTTCACCGGATGCGTGGTCAGCAGCAATTTCATCAAGCCTTTCTTTGGCTATCGCGATATTCTGCTGCTGGCGGTCAAGATCCTGTATCTGACGTTTGCGAAGTAAAGTTGGTGCAAGCCAGGCAACAGCCACGGCCACCAGAATGGCGGTAATAATCCAGAAAGTCATGTTATTTCAGCAAGTCCTCGGCTTTTGCTTTTTCTTCGGCCGTTAATTCGTCTGAGCTGTCGCGCTGTTTAGCCTTGATAACCCTGATGAGAAAAATGATACCGATAACGAAAATGATGAAGGGTCCTGACCAGAGCAGTAACGTTGCGCTGGTAACGGGTGGACGATAGAGTACGAAATCGCCATAACGCTGAACCATGAAATCGGCAATTTCATTTTTGCTTTTACCATCCATGACCATTTCGTAGGTTTTACGTTTCAGGTCCTGGGCAAGCTCGGCATTGGAATCTGCGATGTTCTGGTTTTGACAGACCAGGCAGCGTAATTCACTGACCATTTCCTGATAAGCCTCTTCCTGCTGTGGGGTATCAAAATCATAAGCTGCAACTCGTGCCTGTAAAGACAGAGGTAACGTCAGGCTTATCAGCATAACAGTCAGCAGGAAATTTAAACTTGAAGAACGCATTGATAAAGTCCGGAAATCTAGTTGAAGGCAGCCTGGAACTTTTCCTGCCAGACCTTGGGATGCATCGCACCTTTGTGCTTGACCGTGATCATGCCGTTGGCATCAACCAGAAAGGTCTCAGGCGCACCGTAAACTCCCAGGTCGATGACAGCATCACTTTTCGGATCAAAGCCTACCTCGACAAAGGGGTTACCCTGGTCTCGCAAAAAAGCCCTGGCCTCTGCTTCATCATCACGCCAGTTGATCCCAACGATCGGAATACCCTGGTTTTTTAACTGAACAAGGTAACCATGTTCGCGCCAGCATTCAGCACACCAGGTACCCCAGACATTTAACAACCAGGGTTTGCCTTTGTAATCAGCGGCCATTACACGGTCATCGGCATCCAGCAGGTTGGCAAGGTTAAAATCAGGCACGCTCTGGCCAATTAACTCGGTCGGAATATCCTTGGGATCATATTCACCTTTGTTGATTTTCTGCAGCACGAACAGGAACAGGCCTGCCATGACAAGAAAAATCACTAAAGGAATGGCGGCCTTGTTCATCAGGCAGCTCCTGCCATGTTTTTGTTTACAGCGATTTCCCTGGCAGCCAGCCTGCGATAGCGCTTATCCATAGCAGCCAACATGCCACCAATAGACATGATCAGTGCCCCAAGCCAGATCCAGCGAATATAAGGTTTGTGATAAACCCTGACACTCCAGGCTCCGTCTTCATCCAGTTTTTCACCCAGGGCCACGAACAGGTCACGTGTGATACCGGCATCGATGGCGGCTTCTGTCATCGGGTTTTTCTGAACCAGGTAAATACGTTTCTGCGGATCCAACAAAATAGGATCACCCTCGCCATCAGTAACTTCTAGATGTCCTTGGGCAGCCATGTAGTTAGGCCCCTGAACTTCGTCAACACCCTTGAACAGGAACTCGTAACCACCCAGTTCAACCACATCTCCAGCTTTCATGCGCACATCTTTCTCGGTGCTGTAGAGCGAAACCAGGGTTACACCAACAACAAACACGGCAATACCTATGTGACCAAGCAGCATACCGAAGTAGGCTCTTGGCAAAGACCAGAAACGTCTTCCACCTGCCAGCCGGGCCCGCAAATCGACAGCTGAACTCAGTACCACCCAGAACGCCAGCACCATACCCAGGACAGCCTGGTAGTTGAATTCCGGTGTCATTGTCGCCACGAAAGTCACACCTGCAACCACACTGAGAATGGCTGGCATTACCAACTTCGGCAGAATATTTGACAAGCTGTCCTGCTTCCAGCGGATCATGATACCGATACCCATGAGCACAACCAGCGGTGCCGTTAACGGAATAAAGACACTGTTAAAATATGGAGGCCCAACAGAAATCTTACCCAGTTCCAGGGCATCGAGAATTAACGGGTACAGGGTACCCAGAAGAACGCTGGCTGCAGCGACAACCAGGATGACATTGTTTACAAGTAGTGCCGTTTCCCGCGATATGATTTCAAAATGCACCCTGCTTCGAATCGAGTTGGCACGCCATGCATACAAGGCCAGGGAACTACCAACAACAGCAACCAGAAACATTAGAATAAACACGCCCCTCTCAGGATCTGAGGCAAAAGCATGTACTGAAGTGAGTACACCGGAACGCACCAGGAAAGTACCCAGCAGGCTCAATGAGAAAGTAAATATGGCCAGCAGAACGGTCCAGGCCTTGAAGGCCGCACGTTTTTCAGTGACTGCCAGTGAATGCATCAGTGCAGTACCAACCAGCCAGGGCATGAAGGAGGCATTTTCAACCGGATCCCAGAACCACCAGCCACCCCAGCCAAGCTCGTAGTAAGCCCACCAGCTTCCCAGGGCAATACCAAGTGTCAGGAACAGCCAGGCCACATTGGTCCAGGGGCGCGACCAGCGAGCCCAGGCCGCATCAAGCTGCCCACCGAGCATTGCCGCAATCGCAAAGGCAAAAGGCACTGCAAAACCCACATAGCCCATGTAGAGCATCGGGGGGTGAATGGCCAGGCCGATATCCTGTAACAGCGGATTCAGATCCCGCCCTTCCATAGGCGCCGGAATAATGCGTTCAAACGGGTTGGATGTCATCAACATGAACAGTAAAAATCCGACACTCACCATGCCCAGTATCGAAATAACACGTGCAACCATGACTTCCGGTACCGATTTGCTGAAATAGGTGACCGCCAGGGTCCAGAACGAAATAATCAGTCCCCACAACAACAGTGAACCTTCATGTGCTCCCCAGACACCTGAAATCAGGTAGATGGTTGGCAACTGGGTATTGGAATGGCTTGCGGTGTATTTGACCGTAAAGTCGTGGGTAAGAAAGGTATAGGTAAGCGCGAGGTAGGAAATCAGAATGAATGTGAACTGGGAGCGGGCGAGCGGTCTGGCCAGCATCATCCAGGGCGTAATACGTTTATGGGCACCGACCAGGGGCACTACGGATTGAACAATGGCAATTAACAGCGAAATTATCAGGGCGACATGGCCAATCTCAGGAATCATAATTTTTGAACTCCGTAAGCTGCCTGCCCGGCAGGTTCTCCAGTCGGAGAAGAAGCATCCATATTCTGCACGCCTTCAGCATGTGCCTTGCTTAGAGCTTCTGCAACTTCAGGCGGCATATAGTTTTCATCATGCTTGGCCAGCACTTCCTGGGCCTGGAATACACCATTACCATCAAGTTTGCCCTGGGCAATAACACCCTGTCCCTCTTCAAACAGATCAGGGAGAATTCCGGAGTAAACCACCTTGATATCTTCCTTGGTATCGGTAACGACGAATTCGACATCGACACCTTCGAGGCGCTTGACAGATTCTTCTTTAACCAGTCCACCCAGTCTGAACAGGTGATCCTGGGGCGCCTTTTTTTCAGCCACTTCCGTTGGTGAAAAGAAGTAGGACAGGTTGTTATCAAGCGCGTTGATAACCAGCCAGGTGGCCAGTGAAAGAGCCACCATGCCAACAATAATAAATCCAAATCGTTTATGACGAGCTTTCATTGTCTTTCTCTTGTTTCATTCTAACCATACGGGCAACACGCTTGAGCACTGCTTTTCGCTGTTGCCGCACAAGCAAAGGTTCCAGGATCATCAGTAATGCAGTTGCTCCGAATGAACCCCAGACGTAAAGGGCGTATTTGCCCATGTCGAGTTTTTCCAGCATCAGTTTCGCCCTCCTGCCGCACGTACTTCCGGCAGCTCACTGACCCACTGCGTATCACGCTCGCGCTCGAGTATAATGGAGCGGATACGGGCAAAGACCACTGAAAAAGTGTAGGCCCAGAAAGCCACTGACATCAGTAACATGGTGTTAAGCATAATGGTACTCATGCTTGAGCCCTTGGTGACTGATACCGAGGCCCCCTGGTGAAGTGTGTTCCACCACTGCACCGAGTAATAAATGATTGGAATGTTGATGACGCCAACCAGAACTAAAATGGCGCCGGCTCGATCAGCGCGCCTGGCATCATCAGTTGCTGACTGCAGGGCCATGAAACCGAGATATAAAAACAGCAGGATAAGTTCGGACGTCAAGCGGGCATCCCACACCCACCAGGTACCCCACATCGGCTTACCCCAGAAAGCGCCTGTCCATAATGCAAGAAAGGTAAACATGGCGCCGGTAGGAGCCAGCGCAGTCACCATCATATATGACAGGCGGGTGTTGTAAATCAAACCGATAGCTGCCCAGAAAGCCATTGCCAGGTAGATGAGCATGGACATCCAGGCGGCGGGCACATGAACAAATATGATGCGGTAACCCTCCCCCTGCTTGTAATCAGTCGGGGCAACGAAAAAACTCAGGTACAAACCGATAGCGATCAGAATGACTGCAATCAGGCCTGACCACCTGGCAATATGGCCGGCAAGCGGATAAAAAGTCGCCGGTGATGAAAAGTGAAACCAGTTTATAAATTTATTGGACATTTATTCTTTTGTTATCGTGTAAATGACTAACCCAAATTCGGTACCAAGCCCTATACCAAGCCATATACCAAGATTGCTACCAAGTTCGATGTAGGACAGCCAAATTGGAATTTAGTTCTTGTTTGCCAGTTGTTTTGGCCAATGTCGGCAAGAGACGAATTATCCCAAGCAGAACGAGATAAGTACAGCTTTTGGCAATTATTCCCCTACCATTCCCCAATTATTCTATTGACACTTTAAGTGAAACAGAAACAGCCAGCGGGGAAAGCAGTAAGGACAGGACAAAAATAGCCCCCAACATGCTCAAGTGTCCTTGTGCTCCAAGGCCTGAAATACTTGCCTCGACCGCCCCTGCACCGAATATCAAAACCGGGATCGTTAGCGGCAGCACAAGTAGTGATACAAGCACACCGGCTCCTCGCAGCCCAAGGGTCAATGCCGCGCCAATTGCACCGATCAGGCTTAATACCGGTGTTCCAATAAACAGGGACACAACCAGGATGCCAATGGCATCTGCTGACAGGTCATATTGCAGACCCAGCACTGGCGCAACAATCACCAGGGGCAGACCTGTAATCAGCCAGTGAGCAACTATTTTCGCCAACACAAGTATGCTTAAAGGCTGGGGCGTCAGGGCCAACTGCTCCAGTGAGCCATCCTGAAAATCCCCCGAAAACATATGGTCCAGTGCCAGCATCGATGCCAGCAGTGCAGCAACCCAGACAATGCCCGGGGCAATCTGTCTTAAAATATCCAGCTCCGGACCTATTGCAAGCGGGAAAAGACTGACAACCACAACAAAGAAAAACAGGGTCGACGTAATATCCGATTTACGCCGCATAGCCAGCAGCAAATCACGTTTAAGGATGATTAAAAAAGCTTCAAACATGATTATTTCCAACCCAGCTTGAGCTCTTTGACCTTGCCCCTGGTTAATGACACTTCCTGGTGGGTGGTCACAATCGCCATGCCATTATTGGCAATATGCTCACGAATAACGTCTTCGAGATCCGCTACAGCCTGCTTATCCAGTGCCACGAAAGGCTCGTCAAGAATCCATAAAGGAGTTTTGGTTACCAGCAACCGGGACAGGGCAACACGTTTTTTTTGCCCCTGTGACAGAACTTTTGTTGGCAGATCTTCCCTGCCTCTCAGACCAACTTTTTCGAGCGCATCCCATGCCTGGGCTTCAGAAATGGCAAAGCCATCGAGTAAACTGGCAATTTTCAGGTTTTCAACCGCACTCAGGTCATCTTTGATCGCATTTTTGTGGCCGATGTAAGTGAGATGGCGCGTATAGTCTTCCTGCAGTTCATCAATATTTTCCTGTTGCCAGAGAATTTCACCGGTAACCGGTTTTATCAGGCCGCTCAAAGTTCTAAGCAGCGTGGTTTTACCACTGCCATTGTGACCGTGAAGATGTAACAGTTCACCGGCATTGACGGAAAAACTCAGGTCTTTAAACAGACTTAAGTCACCACGGACACATTCTAGGGAAGAAACTTGCAGCATGTTAGTGAGGTTTGGAATTTAGCGGGCTTATCTTTGTAATCTTCTCACAGTTTACTTGTCTATAGAAATCAAAAACATAATTTTATTGAATTTTCAGTCAGTTATAGTATTTTAGCTGGATAAATATTGCACACTTTGAAAAATGATCAGCTATAAATTCACCAACAGATTCGCAGCCACAGTACTTACCATGGCCATACCAATGGTAACTAGCCTGGCAATTGCTGAAGTATCTGCCAGAGAAGCCGGCAGAGAAACTGGCAAAGAATCTATTGGAAAAGAAAAATACCCTGAAAAGGTTTTTCCTGAAGAGTTCATTCAGGCAATCAAACTCGAGCCGAACCTGGAAAATGGTAAACAACTATATAAAGGCTGCATTGCCTGCCATGGACCTGAAGGCTGGGGCACCCACTCTGGCTCTTACCCGCAAATCGCCGGACAGTTAAAAAGTGTCATCATCAAGCAATTGGCGGATTTTCGCGCCGGCAACCGCGACAATCCTATTATGCGCGCATTTACCTCACAAAGGGCTTTGGGTGGTCCACAGGATATTGCTGATGTTTCGGGCTATATTGCCAATTTGCCGATGACAACAGATGTCGATAAAGGCATACCCCTCCGCGATGATAATGGTGAAAAACTTTACAAGGAAATGTGTGCCAATTGCCATGGTGAAAATGGTGAGGGAGACTGGGAAGATCACGGGCCTGCTTTGTATGCCCAGCACTTCAGTTATTTAAAACGCCAGTTTGACTGGATCAGAAATGGCAGAAGACGTAATGCCGACCCCAAAATGACGCGCCAGATCAAGGATATGTCAATAAGGGATGAGGTAGATATTCTCAGTTATACCGCCCAGCTTGAACCACCTAAGGAAAAACTGGCTGAACCGGGTTGGACCAACCCCGATTTCCCCGGCATTAACCGGCGTTCATTACCGAAATAATTATTCTTTTTCGAATAGTTTACGAATAGGGGTCGAGCGGGAATTGACGCCGAGCTGAATAGGTGTATTGCCATCCTTATCCTTTATGCTGACATCAGCACCACGCTCAAGCAGTCGTTTAACCACCTCAACTGAACGCACATCGATAGCTTCAGAAAGTGCAACCAGGCCATTGTTGTCTTTGGCATTGATATCAGCACCATTCTGTAAAAGCAGGGTTACTACAGCATCGTTGCCTTTGCCTGCAGCCCAGATCAATGGTGTTGCACCGTCGGCAGAGGTTTCATTCACCTTCGCACCGGCTTCCAGCAAGGTTTCAACCACGGCGATATCTTTCTGTTCAGCAGCATGCATCAAGGCTGTTTTACCCAGTTTGTCCTTGATATGAATGTCGGCACCGGCAGCAATCAGTTCTTTAACGACATCGGTCTTTGAAGCCGCAGCGGCCAGCATCAATGAGGTATGCCCATCATTATCCTGGTCATTAACCGGCGCACCTTTGAAGACCAGTTGCTGAACCATCTCAAGAAGACCGTACTGGGAAGCAACCATCATTGCATTCCAGCCGGAACGCGTTTTTCTTGCCATGTCAGCACCGCGCTCAATCAACAGCGCAGTCATCTCAACTTCACCCATTTCCGCAGCCAGGGTTAATGGCGAACACTGCGCAACAGAAAGCGCATTGACATCTGCACCGCGGGCAATCAAAACAGAGGCCGAAACAATATTGCCGTTTTCTGACGCATTCATTAATGCAGTACGACCAAATTTATTTGGTGCATCAACATTAACCCCCTTATCAAGCAAAGTTTCGATGGTTTCCACATCATCGATCAGTGCTGCCCTGCGCAACTCCTTTCTCAGCTCGTCATTATCTTCTGCAAAAACGCTGGATGATGCGGCGATCAATGCTGCAATTAACAGGACGACAGATAGATTTGAGACTTTTGCCATTACTCTCTCCTGAAATTACTCAATGTGAGCAAACCAGTTTGAAACTACGACACTCCAGTGCTGCGGAGCATTATCTTCATCCCAGTCGTCCGGCTCATCCGGTTCTTCATGTGCAATACCCTTGTGACAATCAATACAGGTCTGACCTTTATCTTCAGCTGAACCATGTTTTTTTCGTGCCATACGCGACTGGCTATCCAGTGTCATTTGGTCAAAGGCGTGGCAGCTGCGGCACTCGCGGGAATTGGATGCTTCCATTTTCTGCCAGACAGCGGTGGCCATCTGCCAGCGGTAAGCTTCGTATTTTTCAGGCGTATCAATGGTACCTATTACTTCATGGTAAACATCTTTGGCCGCAACCACTTTTGCCACCATCTTGGGTACAAAAGCCTTGGGCACATGACAGTCTGAGCAGGTTGCCCTGACACCTGAGGTGTTCTTGTAATGAGCTGTTTCCTTGTATTCCTCGAGGTTGATCTTCATGGAATGACAGGACGTACAAAATTCCATTTCGTTTGTTGCAGACAGGCCAACATTAAATCCACCTGCAAACACAATACCGAAAATAAAAATTACCAAACCAGTAAATAACCCTACTTTCCTGGCCATACCCATGCTCCTCTGATAACACTTAATTAGTTATTATTGTTACGAAATTAACATAAAACCTTAGAAAAAATAAATTAATTTCCTTTAAAATCAGCTTTTTCAATACGGGTCATTCAACTTATGTCAAAAAATCACAGCGTCGTGCTGGCCAGCAACAACCAGGGTAAAATTCGCGAAATAAACGCTGTGCTGCAACCTCTGGACCTGAAAGTACTGGCGCAAAAAGAATTCACCCGGGAAGAAGCTGTCGAAGATGGCTTGAGTTTTGTTGAAAATGCCATAAAAAAGGCCCGGTTTGCGGCCGCGGCCAGCGGCCTGCCGGCTATTGCCGATGATTCCGGCCTGGAGGTGGATGCACTGGACGGAGCCCCGGGGATTTATTCCGCCCGATATGCAGGTGACAATGCATCAGATCAGGACAACCTTGAAAAGCTGCTGAAAGAGCTGCAAGGCGTTGAAGAAGAAAAGCGCACTGCCCGCTTTCAATGCCTGATGGTGTATGTCAGGCATGAAAACGATCCCGTACCTATCATCTGCCAGGGCACCTGGGAAGGGCGAATTTTATCAGCACCTCAGGGTAATAATGGGTTTGGTTATGACCCGGTGTTTTTTGTTCCCGAGGAAAACTGCAGTTCGGCTGAACTGCCGGCTGAGCGCAAGAACCAGTTAAGCCACAGGGGCCGGGCGCTTAGGCAACTGCTTCAGGTATTGAAGTGTAAATAAATGGTTAAATGAATGGACTCCTGCTTTCGCAGGAGTGACACCCAATCAGAAATTAAATCAATCCTGAACTAGTTTACCTTGAATTGACTGGCCAACTGCTGCAACTCATCCCCCAACTGACTCAGCGTATTCGTCGCATTCATCAGAGTCTGGGCATTCTCAGTTGATTCATTCGCCATGCTGCTGATGTTGACAATATTGCTGTCCACATCTGAGGCGGTCTGGCTCTGGGTCTGGGCTGTTGAGGCTATTTCAGCATTGAGGTTATTGATACTTTGAACTGCCTGGGTAATTGACCTCAAGGTTTCACCTGCCTCGGTCACCGGTGTAACACTGCTGGAGGCATTTTCCCTGACGCTGTTCATTTGGCGCATGACGTTGCTGGTTCCTGATTGCAACTGGTCAATGATTTCCTGGATTTCACCAATCGAGTCATGTGTTCTTGCCGCAAGTCCGCGAACCTCGTCGGCAACAACGGCAAAACCTCTACCCTGCTCACCGGCACGGGCAGCCTCAATGGCGGCATTCAGTGCCAGCAGGTTGGTCTGCTCCGAGATCGTACGAATAACTTCCAGGACAACGCCGATCTGGTCACTTTTAGCTCCCAGGTCATTAACCGCAGAAGATGTCTGGTCCACTTCTAAAGCAACGTTCTCAATGGTTTTGATCGTCGCCTCCATAATCTCCAGGCCTTTTTGAGCCTCGTTGTTTGCCATTTGCGCACCTTCTGCAGCTTCGGAGGTGTTAGTGACAACATGTGTGGAGCCTGAGGACAGGTTATTGATGGCCTTGACTACACCGTTTAGCTCATTTTGCTGAGAAATGGTTTGGGTCTGGGTTTGCTCGGCAACGATACTGATCTTGGAGGTCGCATCAACCAGTTCTGCAATATGCGTCTGCAATGACTGTACGATACCGCGAAGTTTGTCGGTAAAGGCATTGAAAGCATTGGCAAGATCTGCAACCTCGTCTTCGCCTTTTACCTTCAGCCTGATAGTCAGATCGCCTTCACCAGCTGCTATATCTTCCATCTGACCACGCACCTGGTTGATGGGGCCAGTTATGGCCTTGACTGTAATCCAGTAGATCGCAATACCTAAAATGATACCCAGAACCAGTACAGCGATGATTGTCTGGGTGCCATTTTCAAGAACACCGGAAAGTTCCGAGCGTTCGCTTTCGACCGATGCATCGATATTAGCCAGTAGCTGCTGACCATACTCTATTAGCGAATCAGCCACGTTGGAGTATGCCTGCTTGGATTCTTTAAGGCGGACAAAAAGCTCCATGGACTGATCAAACTGTTTGCCGTGCACACCAATTAATTCACTCACAACACCACCGTAGCTTTTTCCCTGGTATGGGCCGTTTTCAACCATTTTGCTACCCATGATTTCACTTTCAGCAAAGGTATCACCGGCAAACTCCAGGTCTTCGTAAACCTGTTTCAGCCTTTGAATAACGTCTTTATCCTTTGTGTTAGTCCGAAAACGGTTTAACAGGTTTAAGCGGTTTAACAGCGCCAGGCGCGCCTCACTGGCAGAATTAACCAGGTCCTGGTTGGCCTGAACCAGTTCCTCGGCTGCCTGCGTAGCTGCATCTATTTCTTCATCATATTCAGATTCTTCAACATAAGCCTCTTCGGACACATCATCTGCTGCCGATTCATCCAGGGGCGATTCATCCAGGGTCTCTGCGAGCGCCTCACCTGAATTGATATCAGTATTGATATCGGCATTGTTATCGGCACTTTCATCAGCACCCACTTCTGAAACCGCTTCTGCCATCACATCTGATTCTTCAACAGCATAGAAATGCCTGGCTCCTTCAGACTTTTGACGGATACCATCAATCAGGATTGCAGTAGGCCGGATTGCAGCAGGTTGCGAGGAAGCAACATCCTCACCTTCAAACTGCATCTGGCTTTCAAGCAGTGCCTGGCTCGCCAGACGTTCGATATCAATAATAAAGTCGAGTAATTCTGAGACTGTTTTATCAATATCGTTTTCAAGTTTGACAAAGTCATCATGAACTTTAAGCAGGCTTTCCTTGGCCTCTGAAAAACTGTTCATTTTCTGCTGTAACTGGCCGATCTCTTCATCACTGACCTGCTGTGCCTGGCGAATGCCCTCCAGTGTCTGACGTGCAGTATCCTCTGCCTGTTTAAGTCGATTTTGCGTGTTGGCATCCGAACTGCCGGAAAGAATATCCTGAACCGCAATTAACTGGGACTGCACGCTGAGCATGCCACTGTTGGCATTGGACGTAGTCTGCAGCACCGGGCCGGTGAAATTGCTCAGGGAAACTGACAAACTGGAAGACAGGTACAAACCTGCCATGCCACATATAATCAACATAATACCGGCGACAAAAAAACCGCTACCAATTTTTAGTTTAATCGTCCACTTTGGTACTTGCATACCACCCCCAGAAGGTTAATCAATATTTTAAGAAAGGAGCTTTTAACAGCTGATTACTTTTTTTATTTTAAATTTTTATTACTCAATAATTATTTATCGGCGATAAATAATAAAACTTTAAACAGTTTCTTCCGTGAAGGTCACCAACAGGCATTTTTGTTGGTTAAATAGAGTATAGACATTGATCGACAGCATTGAAGCTTTTACAGGACTAATTGACCAATTGCCAATAAAAAAGCCGGCTAAGCCGGCTTCGATAAAAGTTTTTTTCATCAAGCAGTTATTACCACCTGAACAAAACCCACTGGTTGATATTAGAGTTACGCGGGTCACTTGACTGGTATTCCAGTTCGCCATCACCATCCACATCATAGTAATAGTAGGGAGGACCGGCATTCGGCACGACCCTGACCATGTAGATCTGGCCATTAACGCGGTATTCGTAAATACGCTCTTTGTCGGTTTCGATAATGGTAACGCCCGGCTCAAGCGCTTCTCCGCTTTGCACGGGCGGCGGTGGCGGCGGTGCATCCACATAAGCTCCAGGCGGGGGCGGTGGAGGCGGGGCAGCCATTGCCGATAGAGGTGTTACGGCAACAGTTACTGATGCCAGGCCAGTCAACAACATCCCAAGAATTTTTTTCATCATTGTTTCCTAAACAATCGAGCTGTATTAATGATATTACAACTCAAGCATAATTTCCTCTTCATCCGCTGAAGGCAGAATACTACGGGACTCATAATGGGCAAAGATAGCATCAACAATCTGTTTTGGCTCATCAATGACAGTGATCAAATCCAGGTCTTCAGGGCTGATGGTGCCCTCTTCAACCAGAGTGCATTTAAACCAGTCCAGCAGACCTTTCCAGAATTCCGCTCCAACCAGGATAATTGGAATTTTACGTGACTTGCCGGTTTGCACCAGCGTAAGGATCTCGGCAAATTCATCGAGAGTGCCAAAACCACCAGGCAACACCACGTAGGCTGAGGCGTATTTTACAAACATCACCTTACGTGCGAAGAAATGCCTGAAGGTCAGCGAAACATCCTGGTAAGGATTACCGGACTGCTCCATGGGCAACTGTATATTCAGGCCAACACTGGGTGACTTGCCATGGTAGGCACCCTTGTTGGCTGCCTCCATAATGCCCGGCCCACCACCACTGACCACGGCAAAACCACTATCAGACAAAAGGCAGGCGATGTCTTCCGCAAGCTTGTAATATCGATCTTCCGGCCTGGTTCGGGCAGAACCAAAAATACTCACCGATGGCTTGATTTGGGCAAGAGCCTCAAAGCCTTCCACGAATTCGGACATGATTTGAAACATTCGCCAGGATTCACGCTTCATTACCTCATCGGCATGCCGTTGCGTATTACGCTTATGCTGTTGCGTCATTCATTATTCCCCTTAAAAATCCCCATCACGTTATGAATTCTATTAATTGTTAGAAATTAAATTTCGCTAATAGAATACATTAAAACAATAATTCAACATTAATTCTCAACAAACCAGCCTATGCCCGATTTAAATCCACGCCAACAGGAAGCTGTGCACTACCTGGATGGACCGCTTCTCGTATTGGCCGGTGCTGGTTCCGGCAAGACACGTGTTATCACCAAAAAGGTGATACACCTGATCGAAAAAGCCGGTATTTCGGCCTCACATATTGCCGCGGTTACTTTCACCAATAAAGCCGCCAGGGAAATGAAAAACCGTGTAAAAAAAGAATGCGGCAATAACCAGGCAGATGGAATCCGTATTTCTACCTTTCATACGCTGGGGCTGAGTATCCTCAGGCAGGAACATCAGCATGTCGGCCTGAAAAGCCGCTTCACCCTGCTCGACCAGGAAGACAGCTCGGGTATTTTGAAAGAGCTGCTAAAAAAGCAAAAACTTCAGGATGAAACCCAGAACCTGCAATGGCAGATTTCCAACTGGAAAAACGCGCTGGTCTCACCTGAACAGGCATTGCAGGCAGCAGAAGATCAGCGTCAGCATGATCATGCCAGGCAGTACCTGGCCTACCAGGAAATGCTTAGCGCCTATAACGCGGTCGACTTTGACGACCTGCTAAGGCTGCCCGTAACGCTATTTCAAAATAATGCTGAAAGCCTGGAAAAATGGCAGAACCGTATACGATATCTAATGGTTGATGAATACCAGGATACCAACAATGCCCAGTATGAACTGGTCAAACAACTTGTTGGCGTCAGGCAGGCGTTAACAGTTGTCGGTGATGACGACCAGTCAATTTACGCCTGGCGCGGTGCCCGCCCGGAAAACCTGGTGCGCCTGAAGGATGATTTTAGGAACCTGAAAATCATCAAGCTGGAACAGAATTACCGCTCTACCGGCCGCATTCTTAAAGCCGCCAACCAGCTTATCCAGAATAACCCTCATGTGTTTGAAAAAAAGTTGTGGAGTGACCTGGGCTCAGGAGAAATGATTCGTGCCATCAACTGCCGTGACGAAGCGGATGAAATAAACCGGGTTGCCACTGAAGTGCTGCATCATAAATTTAACAACCGCAGCAGCTATGGCGATTACGCCATATTATATCGGGGCAACCATCAATCACGCGGATTTGAAAAAGCTTTACGGCAACACAACATTCCTTATTTTTTAAGTGGCGGACAATCATTTTTCAACCGGGCCGAAATCAAGGACGTCATGGCTTACCTGCGCCTGATTGCCAATCCCGATGATGACACAGCCTTTCTAAGAATTATCAACACACCTCATCGTGGTATCGGTGCAGGTTCACTGCAAAAACTTGCAGCACATGCCAATGGGCGCAACATTGCGTTAAAACCGGCCTGCGATGAATTTGCCCTGGCTGAACAGATCAAACCTCATATCCTGGAAAAAATCAGAAGCTTTTCTGCAATGATTGACCACTACACCCGGCTGGTCGAGGAAACCGAAATCAGCACCTGTATTAACAGGCTTTTAACAGAAATAGACTACCCGGACTGGATTCAGGAGCAGTCCTCGAATGACAAGGCTGCCGAAAGAAAACAGGAAAATATCAATGAACTGCTTGAATGGCTGGAGCGGCTGCAAAAAGATGACTCCCGGGATGGTTCAGCTACCGGGCTGGTTAATCACATGATGCTGATGGATGTGCTGGAACGCCAGGATGAAGAAGCCGGCGAAGACCGTGTCAGCCTGATGACTTTACATGCCGCAAAAGGCCTGGAGTTTCCACATGTTTTCCTGGTTGGCATGGAAGAGGAGCTGTTGCCCCATCATACAAGTATTGAAGAAGACAACATCGAAGAAGAGCGACGGCTTGCTTATGTCGGCATTACCCGGGCCAGGCAGACATTAACCATGACCTATGCCAGCAAACGTAAACGTTATGGTGAACTGATTCAGTGTGAACCCAGTCGCTTCCTGGAGGAATTACCCAACAGTGACATTCAGTGGATTGGCGGTGGCAGGATGAGCCAGGAAGAAAAAAAAGAAAAAGGCACTGCGCACCTGGCGAATATCAAATCCCTGTTGGCGGGATAGCCGTGCCAGGTTAACACATGTAAATTCACAGCCTGCCTTTCAGGACCGCTGTGAATACATCCCTGTACGCTCTGACAAAAACATCCATGTTTTTGACAGTCCTGAAAAGCTAGTCTGTAAACTCCCATACATGGGAGAAAAGTGTTTTGGCCGCTATTCGTTACTGAGAATTGGCTACCATATAATCAATAGCAGCAGAAATCTCATCATCAGTCAGCTGCATCTGGCCACCTTTGGGAGGCATAGCACCCTTACCATTTATTACACTGGTCATTAATGCAGCCTTGCCCGTTGCAACACGTGGTCCCCAGGCAGCTTTGTCTCCAAGTTTAGGCGCACCGGCTGCACCCGTCATATGGCAAGCAAAACAAGCCTGTTGGTAAATAGCCTGGCCATCTGCTGCAGATGGTGCTGGGGCGGCTGCAGGCGCTGGAGCTGCCGCAACTGTTGGCGCTTCAGGTGCAGGAGCAGCTGGAGCTTCCGCTGTCTCGGCCGCTTCAGCCGCAGGCGCAGCCGGCTGCACAGGTGCTTCCTGGCCTTCAATGGTTACGGTTCCGATTGGCTTGATGCGATCCAGCACTTCAGAACGGTCTTCTTCAGCCATAAGCTGGGAAGAAACCATAAGCAGAGAAGCGATAGAAGTAGTTACCAAAGTGTTTACCAGGGTTTGCTTAAACATAATCCAGATTTCCTATAGAAAGTCACAAATATGGCGTCGGAGTATAACCAAAATCTAATACACTTTGAACTACCGGGGAATTTCTGCGAATCAGGTGCTAAAATCCGATTTTTCACTTGCAGGACATCCACTTATGAGTATTGCCGTAATGTTGCACGTAGCTGCCGCCGTGATTTGGGTTGGCGGTATGGTTTTTGCCCACGTCTTTTTAAGACCTGTAGCCGCCTCTCAACTTGAGCCACCTGAGCGCCTCAACCTTTGGGTTGGTGTTTTTGGCCGCTTTTTCCCTGTTGTCTGGGCCTGCATAATTCTTATTTTGTTAACCGGTTACGGTGTCATTGGCATGTACTATCCTGACGGTTTTAAGGGACTGCCAATGCACATTAACCTGATGATGGGACTTGGTATTGTCATGATGCTGATTTTCTTCCATGTATTCTTTGCCCCATACAGGCGCCTGAAAAAAGCTGTTGCCGCTGAAGACTGGCCAGCCGGCGGTAAAGCCCTGACCCAGATTCGTCACCTGGTTGGCGTCAACATGATCATCGGTTTGATAACAGCTGCCATCGCCACCGGTGGTAAAACCCTGTTTTAATTTTCCTTAAAATTTTCAACTATCATCTATACCCGGCAGACTTCTGAAAGCCTGCCGGGTCTTTCAATCGACAAAATTTCATCTCTAGTTTTCATTAAAGTTTTCACCGCCAATACCGATAATTATGGTTACCTGACTCCAATAACCCTGGTAACCAAAAATGATTTTTAGTCCAGTCGTCGCTGTTCTTGATCGCCTTAGATTCCCTGCGAAATTTGGCCTGATATTTATTTTTATTCTTGTCCCGGCAATCGTGTTTGCCGTATTGGCATATCTTGATAGCCAGAAAAACTTAAACAATATTGATAATCAACAGCTTGGCGTTAAATATCTTGAAAAAACCCAGACTTTACTAAAGTTCATTCCACAACACAGGGGAATTTCGCAGGGATTTCTAAAAGGCAAACAGGACCTTAAAAGCAAGCTGATTGATCTACAGGGCAAGGTTAATTCAGGCATGCAGGAACTGGAAACATTCGACAAAGAGTTTTCCAAAGCCCTGGGTATCAGCTCGCCAATGGGCAACATATACAGTGAATGGAAAACCATCCAGTCACGTGCGTTTGAATATCAACCTGTTGATTCCTTCAAAGAACATACTGCCTTAATCACCAGAATTATTGAATTGCAGGAAGATATCGCTGATATAAGCCGACTGCTTAAATCAGAACATGAGTCTGTTTACCTTTTAACCCGCATCGCAGTAGATATCATTCCCAACTTCACGGAGAACATGGGGCAGGCACGAGGACGCGGCACGGGTGTTGCCACAGCAAAACAATTCACACCAGATCTTTTTACCGGGATTACCACCAACAAAAATAACATTATCAGCATCGAAAAACGCTTTAAGCACTACTGGAACCTGTTCAACAAACAGCAATCTGATTTTATCAGTACACTAAAACCGGTTCATGACAAAGCCAACAACGCGATAATAGAATTCAGGCAAACTATCGACTCAAAATTACTGCAACCCGAAACCATCGCTATAGAACCCACAACCTATTTCAATATCGGAACAAAAGCCATTGGCGATACCTTTGCGTTGCAGTCAGCAATCTATGAAAGTATGAGCGTTTTCCTGTCGAAAGAACACGACAGGTTGACGCAACAAATCCTGGTTATCTTAACCCTGGATGTTTTGATTCCACTTTTCATTGCCTACCTGTTTGGGGGCTTATATAAAAGCATTGTGCATAAAATTGATCTCATTCATGATGCCGCAGAAGAACTCGCCCAAGGCAACCTGGGCACTACACTGACGATTGAATCCAGGGATGAGTTAGGTGAATTATCTGCCTCCTTTAATGATATTTCTGCCGGCCTGAAAAAACTCACTGGCGCAATATCACATTCAACCCAGGAACTATCTGACTCTGCCACTTCACTGAATAATATTGCAGAGCGCACCAACAGTGCTGTCAATTATCAGAAAGACCAGTTAACCCAGATCGCCACCGCGATCGAGGAAATGTCCTCAACTGCATCAGAAATTGCACATAACGCCGCCAGCTCGGCTGATTCTACTCACTCAGCCAACAGCCAGGTCAATGATGGCCAGCAAACCATTACTCAAAGCGTCAATAGTATTCAGATACTGGCTGGCAATGTAGAAAGTGCCGCCGCCATTATCAGTGAACTTGCCGCCGACAGTGAATCCATTGGCAGCGTGCTCGATGTTATTAAAGGTATTGCCGAACAAACCAATCTTCTGGCATTAAACGCTGCAATCGAAGCCGCTCGGGCAGGTGAGCAGGGGCGTGGTTTTGCCGTTGTTGCCGATGAAGTCAGGAACCTTGCCAGCAAGACCCAGGATTCCACCCAGGAAATTGAATCGATGATTGAACGTTTGCAAACCGCTGCCAAGCAAGCCACTGCATCCATGCAGGAAAGCCAGGAGCACGCCACTTCAAGCGTTGATACGGTTCAAAATGCACAGGAAGCCTTTAACGTCATCGCCGAGTCTTTCTCACATATCTCCGATATGACAACACAAATCGCTACCGCAGCAGAAGAGCAAAGCGTTACGGTTGAGGAAATAAACAAAAATGTCTCGGCTTCCAATGATGCCATTGCCAGTGCCAGTGAAGATGCGATGCAAACAACCCAGGCCAGCCACCAGGTTGCCGCTTTAGCGAGAGAACTGCAGGAAGAGTCTGCAAGATTTCATCAGTGAACGAATGATCAGGAATATTTAAATAGTTAGGAGAAAGAAATGAAAAGTTTAACGTTGGCAATCATGCTTTTTATTTTTATCAGTGCACATGCCAATGCAGACCAGGCATTATCGATGAAATCCGGCTGCGCAGGTTGCCATAATATGGATATGAAAACCGTTGGGCCTTCAGTGAAAGACATCGCAGCCAAACACAAAGGCGGCAATGTTGATGAGCTTGTTGCCATTGTCAAAAAAGGAAAATCTGCTAACGAACTGACCTGGGGTACCATACCCATGCCGGCCAGCCCTGCCCCCGAAGCAGATGTCCGTACCGTCATCGAATGGATGCTTTCACAATAAAGCTCTGTTAAAGTAGCGGGCGAAATATGCGCCCGTAGCTCAGCTGGATAGAGCGCTGCCCTCCGGAGGCAGAGGCCGGGAGTTCGAATCTCTTCGGGCGCGCCATTTTCCTTAATTTCTTCAGTGCCCTAATTTTGCCGCAGTTATGCCTTAATTGCGCCCATAACAAATTCGCTTTTGTTACTTTTTAGAACAAATGACAGCAAGCCTGTTAGTTAAATTTCCAAAATCCCTATTATTTCTAAATAACCAGTAAGGCCCCCAAGAAAAAATTCCACTCCGATTGCAACCAGGATAA
>CALAZS010000119.1 GCA_937926265.1 uncultured Gammaproteobacteria bacterium | reverse complement strand
ACATAAAGGAGGTACCAAGTGGATATTTGAAACTTATCCCATCTTCGATTTTGTTGTCAAACCACAGGCTCGAAAATGTATGTATTCAAAAGGTTTTGGACAAATCGGGGATAAAAATAAGAGAGGGTTCAGGTCCCAACTACCTTTTTTCTGTTCGTTAAGCAACCTTTAATGATTAATTATACCTCCTGCGTTGAAGCATTGTATTTTTCTTGATTCTGTTCCGCTTTGCCAAAATGTCATGGCCCCTACCATAGTAGACATCAGCCGGCGTCAGATTATTGAGCGCTTCATGATAGCGGTCATTATTATAATAATCGACAAACAGATCGAGTTGATCCGTTAATTCATCCGGGCTGTAATAATTTTCAAGCAACAGGATATTTTTCATCGAGCGATGGTAACGCTCGATTTTACCCTGGGTCATCGGGTGATACGGTTTGCCACGAGTATGGGATATACGCTGTTGCTCCAGATATTGTTTTAAGGCTTTCGAGACGTAGCAGGGGCCATTATCAGACAACAACCGGGGCCGATG
This sequence comes from uncultured Gammaproteobacteria bacterium, assembly GCA_937926265.1. Classification (GTDB taxonomy): domain Bacteria; phylum Pseudomonadota; class Gammaproteobacteria; order Chromatiales; family Chromatiaceae; genus JABDQZ01. Next base: position 1,404 of record CALAZS010000119.1, on the reverse strand, counting down.
CATCACTTTGGGATCGCCAACGCCGGTAAATTCAATGGCTGCATCAATGGTTTCCGTAACCTCTTGGGTGGACATGCCGGCGCATAGCTGCCATGCTAAGATATATCGTGAATAATCGTCGAGAATGGTGCACAGATAGTACCAGCCCCAGTGAACAACCTTGAACCAGGTAAAGTCTGTCTGCCACAGCTCATTTGCAGCCTTGGTCGGGTGGGGGAACTTGTCCTGAGCCGATATAACTGTGTATACAGGGCTGGTTACCAGATCGTGGGCCTTCAGTATTCTGTATACACTTGATTCAGATATATAATATCCACGGGTGTCGGTAATGTACCAGGCCAGCTCGCGAGGTGACTTTTCCGGATATTCCAGAGCTGTTTCAACCACCCGCTGCCGTTCCCATGGCGGGATCTGGTTCCAAAACTGCTTGGGCGGCCGGTACCGGTTGGCTAAGGCTTCATAGCCTCCCTGCTGATACCGGCGGTACCACGTGTAAAATGTGCTACGGTTAATGTTCAACTCGAAAAGCGTCTGCTTTACACTCACCGGAGATTCTTCCACCAACCGGATGATTTGCATCTTCTCTGACTGACTGTATCGCATATACCGCCTCAGCTTTACTCCAGCCCACTCAAACTTTTTTTTAGCACTCGGTTTTTCAAACTCAATTCGGCCACCAACTGCTTGAGCTGCTCGTTTTCTTTGCGAAGCTCGCTGACCTCATCACGGTTGGCCTCGCGCATCGTATCGCCCTTCAACCGCTGTTTTCCGGCCTCCAAAAACGACTTGCTCCACTTGTAATACAGGCTGGGGGCAATACCCTCTCGACGGCAGATGGCAGCAATGCTGTCTTCACCTTTCAGGCCTTCTAAAATAATTCGGATTCTTTCCTCAGGGTTGAATTTGCGGCGGGTCTTTCTCTTGATCTCTTTGACCACAGATTCAGGGCTTCGTTTGGTTTTAGGTTTCATCTGGCTCTCCTTTCTATGACGTTATTATAACCTAAAACCGTCTCTTATTTATTCACTAAATCTGTCCACTTTCCTTTGAAACGCTACACTTTATGGCTTTAAAGTAATCGCTTTCGCATTGAGACGCTGGTGTCCTGCTCCCTCTCGAAAAACGGATTGCACATCCTGTCTTAACCCTACGGGCCCTTGATCCGGGAGCGGTAAATGCCGGGTTCAGAATCGGGTATCTCAAGCGCCGCAACAGTGTGTTTGTAAAAATCCGTGTCTGTTACACCACCGACAATCGCATAAGCGTACCCTTTATTTTTCATATCCAGCAGGCAGGCCATCAGTAATGCAGTACCGGTGCCATTCCAGCGATGCCGGTTGCTCACACCAACCGGCCCAAAGAAGCCAACTGCAATGGCATCGTAGCAGGCCAATCCAACGATCG
>CALAZS010000118.1 GCA_937926265.1 uncultured Gammaproteobacteria bacterium | reverse complement strand
ACCCAAAGGCTATTATAGCTTGGTGCAAATATTTTTGCTTTTAGCTTTCATGGCGTTAGCGCGAGTTATCAATGTAGCGCAGTTGAGATTTGACTCGCCCGGGGAATGGGGCAACATCTTGGGGCTGGATCGGATTCCTGAGGTTAAAACGTTACGGCAGAAGATAAAACATCTTTCCGAAACAGGGCGAGTCAGCGAGTGGGGCGGCGTTTTGTCAAGGCAGTGGATGGAATCGGAGCCTGAATCAGCCGGCACTTTGTATGTTGATGGGATTGTACGTGTTTATAATGGATCCAAAACGAAGCTGCCGAGACGTTATGTTGCTCGGCAGAAATTATGTCTGAGAGGGATGACCGATTACTGGGTAAACGACCAGCAAGGCCGTCCGTTTTTTGTCATTAACACCGCTTTTACCTCTGGCTTATTGGAGATGTTGAGAGCCGAGATAGTTCCCCGATTACTGAAGGAAGTTCCAGGACAACCGAGCGGCGGGCAATTAGAGGCGGATTGTTATCTTCATCGCTTTGTAGTCATCTTTGACCGGGAAGGCTATAGTCCGCAGTTTTTTAAAGAGCTGTGGCAAAAACGAATTGCCTGTCAAACCTATCATAAGTACGCTAAAGAAGATTGGTGCGAAAGCGAGTTTGAAGAACATCGCGTAGCCATGTCATTCGGGCAGCAGGTAAAGATGAAGTTGTCGGAACGGGGCATTTTTTTAGCCAAGAATCTGTGGGTGCGAGAGATTCGCAAGCTGACCGACAGCGGTCATCAAGTATCAGTTTTGAGTACGGACTATACGTCCGAAATGACGGTTATAGCCAGTCATATGTTTTGCAGGTGGTCTCAGGAAAATTTTTTTAAATATATGAGGAAACATTATAATATTCAGGGACTTATTGACTATAATACTGAAGCAGTTGATGGGACCAAAAAGGTTGTTAATCCAATCTATCGAAAATTGGAGAGTCAGGGCCGAAGTAAGACAGCTAAGTTGAGCAGAAAGAAGGCTGAATTTTATGATATATCATTAAAAGAAAGAGAATTAGATTCCAAGCAAATGGCTGACTATGAACATCAACGAGGAGAAATTAAAGAAGAGATAGATCTTCTTGAGAAAGATATTGAAGTAATAAAAGAGAAGCGAAAAAAGCATTCAAAGCATATTGCATTATCTGAGTTGCCGGAAGAAGACCGTTTTGAGCAATTGTCGCCCATCAGAAAGCAGTTTATGGATACAATCAAAATGATTTCTTACCGAGCAGAAACTGCAATGGCAATGGTGATGCGAAGTATTTTGGCACGTGAAGATGATGCTCGAGCGTTACTTCGTGATGTATTTACAAGTGATGCAGATTTGATTCCAGATTCGGAAGCGAAGACATTAACCGTTCGACTTCATCACTTTACAAATCCTATCTCGGATAAAGCTGTACGCACACTTTGTGAAACTTTGAATGAATCGGAAACGATCTACCCGGGAACTGAAATGCGAATGATTTACAAATTGGGCTCAAATTAAACTCCGAGAAATCAGGTGTTCTGAAGTTGCATTTATCCAAAAATTATCTTCACTGATTTCGATAATTATCGAATTAAAACTTATGGCTATATG
>CALAZS010000117.1 GCA_937926265.1 uncultured Gammaproteobacteria bacterium | reverse complement strand
CATTGGGTTTAATATCATCCCTGATACAGCCATGCTTTCTGAATATAAAAAATTCAATTATGTTAAGACGGCTCCTGATATTAAGCTAGCAGGCCGCTTCATTACCTTGAACGCATCTGCACCAATTTCGAAAAAAGTCATAGCTCTTGCCAATGATTTAAATTCTAAAAACATTAAAACAATTCATGAAATGGACGTCAGCCAGAAAGACGAGGGGCTGGTAATAACTTTGAAAGACAAGGTACTGTTTTCAAGTGGCAGCGCTACTTTGTCGGATGCTGGCAAAGAGGTGATTATGAAGTTGCATCAGGCTATCAGCCCTTTTAGTGGCCAGCTTTCTATTGAAGGTCATACCGATAATCAGCCGATCTCAACACAACAGTTTCCCTCTAACTGGGAATTGTCTTCAGCCCGGGCATCAACCGTTGCCCGGGAACTGATTGAACTTGGCATTCCAGCAGGAAAAATCAGAGCAATCGGTTATGCCGATACCGTACCAATTGACAGCAACAATTCGATATCTGGTAGAGACAAAAATCGCCGTGTTGCTATATTGCTTCATGTTGATAAGAGCCGCAGCAGCGATAAACCATTGACTTTTTGATTGGCTTTCAAGCATATCCTCGCAAGCCAGATTCTTATAATCACCAATAATTTTGACCCGTTTCGAAGCAGCGCCCATTTCTCTGTTCAATAAATACCAACCGCAAATAAAAAGCCCCCTTGGATTAGACCATATCGAAACTGTTCATCTATACCAAAGAAACACTATTCGTATTTCCACTCAAATATCTGAAAGTCTGGACAATTATTCCAAAGCCTATTGATTTACAGTTCCAGGTAAAACATTACAAGAGAATTGAAATATTCAATTTCGTTGAACCGAGATTTGATTTTCGGGTTGATTAGATAAGTACTCAGGAACAAGATTACTAAATACAGCATATATTTTCTCTGAGTCCAGATTATTGCATGCGTCTTCAATCTGTTTAATTTGATTAATTACATTGTTCTTTTCTACGATTCTATGTTTTGCAAGCAAAACCTTGTCATGTGAGGTTTTCTGTAAATTTTCCTGATCGTGAAATAATTCCTCAATGATTTTTTCACCGGGCCTGGGGCCGATATACTTAATCTGAATATCTTCATTGGGTACTTTGCCAGATAATCGAATCATTTGTTCTGCAAGATAATTAATTTTAATTCTTTCACCCATATCAAGCACAAATATTTCGCCACCTTTTCCCATTGTGGTAGTTTGAGTTATCAACTGGCATGCTTCAGGTATTGTCATAAAATACCTTTCCATTTCGGGATCGGTAACTGTTACTGGACCACCTTTTTTAATCTGCTCTTTAAACAGGGGAATCACGCTTCCCGCTGACCCCAAGAC
>CALAZS010000116.1 GCA_937926265.1 uncultured Gammaproteobacteria bacterium | reverse complement strand
CTCCCAAATACGAGAACAGAAAATAACCGAAGTGCACCAAGTGTTGTAAAAGAGACTGCGTATTATATTATCTAGACGTTAAAGACACTTGAAGTCAGGATCTATAGAGTTGACATGAACAAAAGCCCATTTACTTCTCCACGCTACATAATTCTTTCTATTCTGGATGGCGTCTTGATTGCCCTTGCTGTTATAGGTTATGTCAAACTAGAAGTCATTGAACTGTTTGGCGAAGGTTTCAAGAATTTCGTATTCGATAACTGGTTAGCACTTGGCATTGCTGGAGTAGTCATTTTGTTGCTTAATGCTATTACTGCTATCCAGGAACAAGTAAGAATTAACAGAAACAATCAGCCAGAACAATAGCAGTCACTTGGTAAGCCCTTTATTCTTTCATTTCCTAATACGACTTTTATGTGAAAGTCCGATACATTCGCGCCATTAATTATAGGAGAGCCAATGACTCTAGAATTCGTTATCTATTGGATAGTCGTTATCTTTTTCGCACTTCCCATTGTATTGATGGCTCTAGTTTATATATGGCGAACCTTTGCAAATATGTTCCGTCCACAAGATGAAGATGAACAGTCAAATGATGAATATTGGAATGAATCAGAGAGACGCCAGGATGACTAAATTTAATGATAACAGAACGAGGTTTGAGCATCAGGTTAATGAGTCTGATATTGTAATATTCAGTCGCCTCCTAAGAAAGCTTATAGCTAGAAACGGACGCTTGTAAGAATTATTTTTAATAACATATTATACTAATAATCCCTCATGGCCCTGGAAGTTATTATTATATTTGGTCAAACAATGCGAATAGCAAAAATCAACTTATTAAGCTCCTTAACAATCATTATAACAATCACTATTAGTCTGTTTGCTTCTGAATCTTGGGCAACATGTCAAAATAGAGATGAACTCTTATCCAATCCAAAACCTCAGGAATCTGCTAAATGTATAACCTTTATTCTTAAAGATTTGTCAGGGAATAAGCCTATCGACGAAAATTATATTAATCGATTTATTATTAATCTATTGAAAAACGACTCGCCTGCTCTTACTTTTATGTATCCGAAAATCGTCGATATTATTAGCCTACTGAAATCAGTAAAGCTTCTGGAGGCTTACACTGATCATTTTATCAATATAAGTTCCACTGTTAATAGAAACAGACAAGTACATCAAGAAGCATTGGCTAAGCTATTTATTTTGCAAGCCCCCATATTTTTAGAAGTGTTAAAAAATAAGAGTTCGGATAAACAAGAAATATTGATTCAGAATCTTGCTTTAGGTGTCGAAAGTTACTTTTTCCCACATATCAATAAAAATAATTATAGAAGACTTTTGGTCGGAGAATATTGGGAATTATTGACATCAGACTTACATAAAAGTCTTCGATCTAGAATTGAATCAGCTTTGCATGATGTCGTTATCGAACTGAATTAGCTAATTTCCGAATGGCTGTTTCGGTTAAAAAAGATTGAGTATTTTCAATGATTGTTTAATTTCTTAGATTTATTGTTACAACTTGAATATTTTAATATTTAATTCGAATTGTGAGGAATAAATGAAAAATTACACCGCAATACTCATTACCCTATTTATGTTTCTAATTTCCACCGCCTATGCCGGAAATCATGGTGGCAAAGGTCATTTTATGGAACATATGGCTCACGCTAACCCCGTGCCCAACTATGTTTCTGTTATTAAAAAAAACACAGAAGCATTAGAGTTAACTCAGGAACAAATTAACCAAGTGATGGCTTGGAATAAGGCAAACAGTACAAAAATGCATGAAATGGTGATGTCTGTCATTGACGGTGAGATAAAGATGAAACAAGCATCATTGGCAGGTGCAGATGCTCAAAGCATCTTAAATACAGCAAAAGAAGTTCATGAAACCCGCATCAAGATTATTGAAGGAAAAACGCGCTGTCGTGACCACATAAAATCAATATTGAGTGATGATCAATGGAAAAAATTAACCTTGATGATCATTAATAAGTAACTGTCATACAGACTGCACAGGACGAAGGCAGCATATTGCTGCCTTCTCATTCGCTTAAAAAAACACTCAAAGCCAGTATCCAAATGACTCAATTTATTTTGGATAAACAGAATCCTTAATTTTTTCTTCTTCAATTTCCTGTACATTAGATAGCTTTTCCATAAGCTCTTGTGCTTTAGACGTCATTGACTCGAACTTTCGAACTACATCATCACTAAATTCTGGATTATTGTTCATTTCCATTTTTACCAATATAAGTTGGTTCAGAAGGTTTCCTAGGATGTGTTGCGTACTTTGTACAGTTGCACGGTAAATATTCTCTTTTTCACGTTGCTTTTGTTCTTCGTTTTGACGTCGAATATAAATCAGAGAAATAAAAATCACTAAAAACAGCAGCATTCCAAGAACACCGCCTAACAAGGCACTGTTTTTCCAGCTCTGATATATACGAGACTGAATGGTTTGAGCTGTTTTTTCCACCACTAACCAAGTCTTCCAAGACTCCATGTAGCGCATCCATAACATAGCTCCGCCGGTATCAATTTGATTCGAAATAATAGAACCCGAGGTATCTGGATTTTTTAATAGCGTTTTAAATTCTGTTTGCCAGATTTCGTTTAGATTGCGCTGCTCTGCCAGTAACTGCCGATCATTCGCATAGACCAATTGCCCATCTACGCGCGCCAAGTACACATTTACACCGTCAAGGCGACCATAGTTCATAAGCATGTTACTGAAGTCTTCACCATCGACTCCAGCACCTGTTAGACCTAGAAACTCGCCTTGTTTATCAAAAAGAGGGGTATTGATCCATATGTGTAACTCATCTTTTTCCGCGTAATACCACGTATCAATATTTGTGGCTCGTAGCGTGTCGCGATAAAGATAATACCAACCATCTCTCTCTTCATTATCTGAATCAAGTTTTATGATGCGAGAATCACTCGAGTAATAAGTCTCAGAACGATCACTGACCATACTGGCATCTGCCAGGTGAAAGCGTCTGCCAACATCTGTTAAGAAATCACGGAGTGTTTCTATATCTTTTTCGCCAGCTAGAATCCAATCTCTTAAGAAATCATCACGCTGCATTTCATTGCTGATACGATAATACTCACCTGCAGCTAGATCGAGACTTGCCGATAAAGCCATGCCAATAGAAGGTAATTCATGCGTTTGTATAAAGTGCTTAATCCTACGATTGTCCTGCCAGGCATAAAAAATCGTCAACACCACGAATGCGAGAAATACCAGTAAACTTAGCTTTTGAAACAGTTGCGCTTTCAACTGACAGACTCCTAAAATGCCGCCCCGTGAGCAGCTTACTAACCGATAATGCAAATGAATAGAATTTTACCGCAAAAGCCTGCTGTTCTTCAGCACCTGAAGCACAGCGATTGCAGGTCATACTTGATGAAGCTCCGCAGGAGTTTCTCAGTGCCTGAAGAGATTGATTCGGCACTTCCTGTGCCTCACCGCTACGCGGCAGCCTTCAGCTGTCCAAAATGGAAATCCTGCCATTTTGTCGAACTTCTGACCGCTCGGTTCGTAGTCAATGTTTGAGTTTTTTCGCTTTTTTTAATTCTTTTAATTTCAACATCTTACGTCACCTGCATTTTATTTTTTGTTACCAGAACCAGTCTCAATCAGTCTATTCCAGCCACAATCTGGTGCAAATTTGGTAGGAAGTTTTCTGAAGGATAGAATATCGATATACTGCAATTATGCCTACAATATTAAGAATTGGACCCTATCGTTTCTTTTTTTACAGTAACGAAGATGGTGAGCCAGCACACATCCATATTCAGAGAGATCGTATGCTGGCAAATTCTGGTTAAAGCCTGTGGCACTAGCCAGTTCAACACGCTTTTCTTCTCAAGAGTTGAAGAAATTGGAAACCTTGGTAACGCAAAATCAAGCCACATTACTGGAGACCTGGAATGAGTACTTTAGCCGTTGAATTACACCCTCAAGCCCAGAACGTAAGCTTTTCGGAAGATTCGCTCATTGTAGAGCTTCTCGATGGCCGGACAGTTTCTACTCCTCTACTATGGTTTCCATTGCTTGCCAAAGCAACTCCGGAACAACTCATGAACTGGGAATTGCTCGGTGACGGGGAAGGAATTCACTGGCCCGACCTCGATGAAGACCTGAGCATCAAGGGACTTCTCGCAGGAACACACTAAATCCCTTGTTCCCGATAGCAGTCACTCTTAATGAATATCAGATGACGGCTTCGCGTCCTTTCCGGGCATTCACATTCAGTTGCTGAATTTACAACCAGGTGGATAGCTGACAGTCACAGGCAGGTATCGAAGGTACAGCGGACATATATTTTCAAGCA
>CALAZS010000115.1 GCA_937926265.1 uncultured Gammaproteobacteria bacterium | reverse complement strand
GGCTAATTCACAATGGAATGGAGTTAATTCAAATTTAACTAATGTCAGCTCATCTACAGCACCTGCCTGATGGTTCAAAATCTCAACCTGGCAGCTTTTTGATAATTCCAACCTGTTTATAAGAAAATCCTGATATTCATTAAAATCAGTAATAGGAGACAGTTGTAGAAATTTATTTCTTATTAACTGAGGTGCAACTCATGTAGACAACCGGCCAAATGCCCGAATTAAATTCTGGTGCTCTGTCTGAATGGAGTTTGGCAATAGCTGACGTTCATCATCAGTTATTTGTGTTCGTCTGATACATTTCCTTCATTTGCTGTATATCAGCTAACACGTTTTTCCTTAATTCTTCCGGTATAGGTGTATAGTGCAACTTTGGAGCCTCTTGTTGCCCCTTGCTTAAAATCCAGTCCAGAAATTTGAACAGCGCATGCACTTTGGCTGAGTCCATATCCGAAAGGTCGCGATAAACGAGTAAATAGGTGAATCCTGCGATCGGGTACGATTCTTTTCCAGGTGCATTAACAATGGACTTTTTCAGGTAACCGCTGTCGGGTGGCGGTGTATTTCGTTCGGCTTGCTGAACACTTGTTACGCTGGGTTCAACGATTGAGCCCTCGCGGTTGATGAGATCCGCATAATTGAGACCGGCATTTTGTGCATACTTCAATTCAAGATAACCAATACCGCCGGGTTCAAGCAATATGCGATGAGCCACTCCATCATTGCCTTCGCCTGCCCAGTCATTGCCCGTTGGCCAGTTTACTCTTTTGCCTGTGCCGATATTTTCTCTCCATTCAGCGCTAATCGCTGAAAGGTAGCTGGTGAAAATATGAGTTGTTCCAGAAGAATCTTTTCTGTGTGCTACCCGAATGGGCAGGTCTGGCAGGGCTATACCCGGATTGATAGACTGTAACTTTGAATCATTCCAGTGGGTGATTGTTCCGAGATAAATTCCAGCAATGACATTACTGGATAGTTTCATTTTCTCCTCGAGCCTGGGCAGATTGTATGCAAGCACTACAGGACCAATCACAGTGGGGATCGCCAGGAGGGGTTTATCCAGTGCACGCAGTTCACTTTTTTTCAGAAGTGCATCACTGGCCCCAAAATCAACCTTGTTGTTTGTAATCAGCTGGATTCCTTTACCAGAACCCACGGCATCATAGTGGATGACAATTTGTGGATTTTCCCTGTTGAACAAGGCTCTCCAGCGGGCATAGATCGGCGCCGGAAAAGTTGCACCGGCCCCGTGTAATTCAACCGTATCGCCAATACACCCCGTTAGCTGGGTTGTCATCAGTACAATGCCTATGGCGGCAAATTTGGTAAAAGGCTGTATTTTTGAAAACATTATAATTTCTTCATGCCGTAATAATATTCACTTTCGAACTGATCTTTGAGTCCGTGAGCAACTTCAGCGGGTAGCTCGCCCAATTTTTCAAGTTCATCAATTGTGTCCATTTTCGCGTCATATACCAGGTGATTCATCAGTTCGTCACGAAGTTCATCTGTTGAACCACCATAAGATTCCGCAATCGTTTCTAGTCGTGCCTGTGCCATTTCCTCAAGATGCTGGTAATAATTACAACAATGTTCAAGATCTTCCGATTCTGCGGCACTGAATTCGCCCAGTCGTTGCAGTTCATCCTGCACTGCACGAGAGGCTGCAATAACGGCGGTTGCTTCACCGGCGAGTGCATTTAGCTGTTGTTTTTGCAGTTGTTCAAAGTAGCTAATACCGGGAAGTACCTGGCGTATCACTTGGAGCAGTCCAAAACCAGTTTTTCTGTCACTGGGCAGGCGTTGATCATTGATCACCGGGCCCTGATCTTTGTCGACGCGGATGTGTTTGGTTTTCAGGTCCCACTCGAGTGTCTGGTAGGCGCGCCGAGACAGCAAGCCGTATTCAAACCGCATCAGGTAAACTTTTCTTTGAATTGAAAAGCATTGCAGCCAGAGTAGTTTGTTGCGTTTTTTTCGGTTATCGCCGAGTTCGAGACGCAGTTTTGTCAGTTTGGTATCAGCTTCCCGAAGTTTCATTTTATAACCGGAAAGAATCTTTTCGCGCTGTTCCTTGCTGATAGGGATAACGGGTTTATGTTTTGCGAGACGGTCTATGGCGTTACGCCATGCATTGACAATTGCGTATGCACTGAGAAATTCAAGCAGTGGTGAGGGTTTATTGAGTTTCAGCTTATTGATAATCCAACTCATCGTGGTACCGTTTACCAGCAGCATGAAAAGCGTTACACCAAAGGCAAAATCAATAATCTGCCAACGGTAGGGAAAATGTTTGGGCAGACTCATTGCCAGAGCGATGGCGACAGCCCCCCGTAATGCGCCCCAGCTTAGAATCATGCGGTATTTGTAGTTGATGGGCTTGGATCCGGGAATGCGGTTGAGCATCGGAATCAGGCTGTTGATTACTGCAAATCGGGTCACGATCACCACCGCTATGGCAATCAATACAGGATAAAGCAGACCTTCGGGATTGCTGGTCGTATGTGTCAGGAAAATCTTTTCTGAAAGACCAAGCATCAGAAAAATTAACGAGTTGGCAACAAAAGCTGCATCTTCCCAGAACATTTCAAGGTAATCGCGTACTTTCTGATTGTAAAGTTCAGGTCCGTAATAGCCAATCATCAGTCCGGCACTCAATACGGCCATAATACCTGAAGTGCGTAAAAAGTGATCGGCAACGATAAATGCGCCGTAAGCTGCAACCAGAGTTAATGTAATATGCACCAGCGGCTGATTTCCGACCAAAGGTATCGCTTTAACAAGCAGCCAACCAAAGAAGAGGCCAACCAGCAGACCGCCGAAAAACACGATAAAGAAATCCAGGATACCCTGTGTGATGGTCTGTTGGTCCAGGATACCGGTGGCGATAACAGCGAGAATAATCTGGAACGTGACGATAGCTGTGGCATCGTTAAACACACTTTCCCCTTCCATCATGATGTTGAGTCGTTTGGGGACGCCGACTTCCTTGAATAAAGCAATCACTGCAACAGGGTCAGTTGCTGAAATCAGGCAGCCAAATATCAGTGCAGACTCCAGTGGTAGCGGTGTCAACCAGTAAATCAGGCTGCCGATGATAGCTGTGGACAGTAACAGGCCGGGGCCTGCCAGTACGAGCGCTGGTACCAGGTTGCGCATCAGCAGTGGTACATCCATTTTAAAGGCCGACTCGAAAATCAAGATTGGGATGAACAGAAACATGATCATCACTGGTTCTAGCTTGAGTTCATCCAATGCATGAGATAAGTGAGGGTAGTCGTCTGCAATGAAGGCAACAGCAACCCCGATCAAGACGAGACCTACTGTATAGGGAAAGCGTATACGTTTCGTGACAACAGCTGAAACAGCTGCCAGAAACAACAGTGCGACAACCGCCATGACGGTAGTAATAAAGGCTTCATGTTGCACCTGCACTACCTCGCTGTTATCAGTAATTAAATATAATCCTGCTCTATTACCACTTTATCTGTGATTTATTTCATTATTGTGAAAGTCAGAAGACTTGTATGCCGATACCAAATCATCTTTATATTCGAACATATTGTAAAAATTATCATCGTCTTCTCGATTCTGGCTTTCTTCTCGGCTTAATCAGCTTTAAGCTGTCGTTTTTAACGATATGTCAGAGTACTTTTATTACTGAAAGCAAGAATTAACCAACTAATTTTATTTCACAATATTGTCATTAACTATTGGTTAAATGTGGTATGGATATTTGGTTGGCAATTCTTATTGGTTACTGCTCAGCGGTATTAGTTTTTGG
>CALAZS010000114.1 GCA_937926265.1 uncultured Gammaproteobacteria bacterium | reverse complement strand
CAACGGTATCATCTGTAATGTATGTAATATCGGGTTTGTTAGTACCGGGTGACGTAACAATATTACCGTCTGAATCCTTAACAGTTTCAGTTTGAAAATCCACACTGTTTCCGTTTTCATCTTTAGCTATAATTTCAGGCGTTACAGTTGGTTCCGTATTGCTCTCAACAGATGCCTCTGTATTACCAACTTCAGAACCAGTCGCTATGACAGTATCTTCAAATGCATCTGTTTCGGTAGTTTCACTGCCCTGTTGCGTTTCACCAGAATCGTTGTTTGCATTTTCCTGAGAGCTTTCCTGAGAGCTTTCCTGAGAACTTTCCTGAGAATTTTCTGGCGAATTTTCTGGCGAGTCTTTTTCTGCATCCTCTTTTTCAGATGATTCCTGCGCATCAGCAGAATTACTTTCTCCATCACCAGTATCTTCAGACTCTTCAGTTGGCAGCGGGGTGTTCGGCTCCTTGTAGAACCCTGGCACTTTATCGAGCTTTCTCGGTTTTCGGTTATCAAAACCAATAAACCCTACTTCTGAGTTACCCAGTTCAAGAATTTCTGAACCGTTATCAATGAAGGTACTGCCTGAATTCACCTTGTCATATAAACCAGGTTCTACAGAAACGGGGAAAGATGGATCGTTAGGTGGAATAAAAGCCGGCTCGTGATCGGTACCGCGGATTCCAATTGTTGCCACAGGTGTTTTGACTACGACATTCTCTTTTTTCTTATCCGCAATCGCACCTGATATTGTTCTGAAAGTCCCTTTAATCAGGTTAACAACTGCTTTGTCTTCTCGACCTATATCGTTATAGGCATATTCATCAATCCTTAACTGTGTGTTGGGACGAATTGCCAGGAAACCTCCATCTTTCAAGCGTACCTGTGCCTTGCCGGTTTTATCTGCATTGATAGTTGTACCTTCCAGTAGTGCCATACCCTTGGCAGCTTTTTGGCTTGAACCATCAGCAAGCTGTAAATTCACGTTACCAAAAACAAACAGGAACTTTCCAGCTTCGCCAGCCAAGACCGGGCCGGATACAAGGATCAACAAAGATAAGACTAAACGGAAATTATTCATATCAATCGAAATCCTTACGCAAGGTCAGGGCCGTCACAATGCGATCATAACTGTAGATATCAATGTTTGAATTAACATCGGATATCCTGACCTCTCCTGTCAGAGATAGCGCGTTTTCCAGCTCCCAGGTCATACCTGCAGTCAGGTCAAGCTGGGTATCCTCGCGTTTGATATTAAACAGCACATTTTGATTATCGTAGTTTGTTTGTTTTAAAGAAAAGCTGATATAGCTCACATCTGCAAAACGCGAATCTCCCTGCAAGCCCACATTGGCACTGTAAAACAAACTGTCGCCATCTGCCCTGCCATTAACACTGTTTTCCATTCCGGCAATCAAACCTGCCGAAGCAATCAGGGATTTACCCGGAACTCTGTGGATCAGACGCGCAGCTACAAAACCCTGGTCAAAATCATTTACCGACAGCCCTGTTTGTTCATAGCGATACTGTTTCCAGTAACCTGCCAGGTCAATCAGGTTACCTTCATTGATAATCGACCGCCAGCCTGCAAACACACCCTGCTGTTGAAGGTAGTCATCCTGATCAAGCCAGACATAGCCGGTATTGGCGCCAATGGTCCAGCGCTGATTATTTTTAAATACCTGGTAGGCAACATTCAGTTGCATATCAAGATTCTGATTTTCAGTTTCTTCAAACGGCATCAGGGTAGAGCCAATACCACCCACTACCCATTGTGTATTTGCTGATACCGGTAATTGATATTTAAAACCACCTGACAAACGGGCAAAGTAGTCTTCTGTTTCCAGACTACCCGGGCTAAGCGTTAATATGATTGGCACACCATTAAAAAAAGCATTGATCACATCATTTTCTGTCGCCGAGTTAATATTAGAGTCATAACCCAGGCTGAAAGCCAGGTAACCTGAAAAATCGCGGGTGAGATTAATAGTGCCTGCCCGTTTGGACCTGGCCTGTTTCAAGGCCTCGTCCGCAAGTACACGAAAATTTTGTGGCGGATTGGAAGCGAGTACCTGCTCAAATTGCTTTATTGCCTGGTCACGATTCCCCAGCTTAAAGTACGCCAACCCCATATCCAGCATTGCGCCGATATGTCCCGGCTTAACCACCAGTACCCTTTCAAAGGCTATAGTCGCTTCAGAGTACCGGCCAGCAGCCAGGGCAGACATACCCAGAACATAGTCATAGCGATAGGAACCGGCAAATTCAAACTCGCCTTTGGCCATAAGCTGATAAGCCTGTTCAGGTTGTTGCTGTTTTAATAAAACCTGCGCCTGTTGAATCAGGTTTGATTCAGACTCAGAGGAAACAGCAAACAGGCTCTGCGAAAAAAACAACAATGCGATGAAAAAAAACGCATTCCGCATTGCGCTGACTTTCTTCATGAACATAAACGCTGGTAGTGAGACTGCAAACTGTTATAGAGGTCATCCTGAAAAGTTGCGCTGTTGACATCAAGACTGGCCGCTGATTCAACCAGGTACTCATTATCTTCACGACCGCCCCAGACTTTTTGATAAGTACCGTCCTTGTAGCCATGATCCTGGCGGAAAAAATTCAGTACATTCTTGCCAATGTAGCCCCTGTAAAGATCATCGGCTGTCAGTGATACCGCTGCCATTAACTCGATAAAAGCAGATACCTCGGCAGATTTCGACATCAATGTTTTTGATGCCAGGGATTCGATCGCCAGTTTAATATCCGCAGCTGAAGGCTGTTCAGAGAACTGCTCGGCAAGTTCTGCAGCCAGGGCATCCTGATCTGAAGTGTTTTCGAGCAGATCACTCAGAATGAAATGCCAGATATCGACGATTTCAAGAATCACTTGATCCATATCAGCTTGCTGGTGCTTCCACCATTTCCAGCCATAATGATCCAGCATCTCAGCACACTCAATCCAAATCGCGCGGTACCATTCATTGCCGGCCTCGCGCCAATCGGTGTTGATTTTACTGTTCATGGCATCCTGTAATGCCAACATGTTTATCATCTTCTGCTTCAAAATTTTATCCTTTATACATTATGCTTTTTCAGATC
>CALAZS010000113.1 GCA_937926265.1 uncultured Gammaproteobacteria bacterium | reverse complement strand
TTTGTACCTACTGTATAGGCATTTCATTGATTCAGAGTAATTCTGGTTGGCTGAGATGTGGTATTTCCATTCAGCCACAACCCTCTATTTTGGGTAAACCGAGTGACTCAAATGTATAAAGCAGTCATCCATGGTTTCTAAATCATACCCATTTCAATATCGTCAGGAACATTTCATTAGGATTGATAGGCTTGGCAATGTGATCATTCATGCCTACTGAGAGCACTTTATCCACATCCTGTTTCATGGCATTTGCGGTCATCGCTATCACAGGCAGTTTGTTATAGTTTTCATTTTCCCTAATCTTTTTGGTTGCTTCGTAGCCATCCATTTCTGGCATCATGCAATCCATCAAAACAAGATCAAAACCCTGTGACTCAAGCGTTGATAAAGCCTCTAATCCATTGTACGCGGTTATTACAGTTACTCCTGTATTAACTAATAGTTTTCTAGCTACTTCCTGATTGATTTCATCATCATCCACTAAAAGAAATTTTTTACCTTTTAATTTTTCTATTTCTTTTTCTAAGCCCAAATTATCAATTTGTCTTTCAACCGATTCTTTGTCTGCTTTTTTAAGTGGCAAAATAAATTGAAAATCACTTCCCTTTCCGACTTCACTGTCGACCCAAATCTTTCCTTTCATCAATTCAACGAGTTCCTTAGAAATTCTCAATCCAAGGCCTGTGCCTCCGTGCTTGCGCGTGGTTGATGAGTCAGCCTGTGAGAAAGACTGAAATAGCTTTTGTTGTATTTCAGAAGATATGCCAATGCCATTGTCTTTAACTGAAAAATGTATAGTAAAGGTATCCTGGTCGGTAGATTTTAATACCAAAGAAATAATGACAGACTCTCCTTCACCGCTAAACTTAATGGCATTGGTAACTAAATTGGTTAATATTTGACCAATGCGTAAAGGATCACCTATAAAAAACCTAGGTACATCTTTATCAAAATTAACGACTAATTTTATATTACTTTCATCTGCCTTGAATTTAACAAAGTTTAATGTATTTTGAAGAACTGCGGGCATTGAAAAATTCGTTGTTTCAACTTCTAATTTTCCAGCCTCAATTTTTGAGAAATCTAGAATATCATTAATGATTCCCAGTAAGTTCTGTGCAGATAAATGTGCTTTTTGAATATAATCTCTTTGCGTAGAATCCAAGTTGGTCTGCAATGCAAGATGAGTCATACCGATAACACCATTCATTGGTGTTCTAATTTCATGGCTCATATTTGCTAAAAATAAACTTTTTGAAGCATTAGCAGATTCAGCATCTTTTTTGGCGATTTCTAATTCTCTTGTTCTCTCTTCAACCTGCTCTTCCAAATGTTCCCTGTAATTATCAAGCTCTTTTTCATTGCGTTTCTTTTCTGTTATATCCTCTTTAACTGCCACATAGTGAATAACTTCAGATTCTTGATCGAGGATAGGAATGATTCGAGCGAATTCAGTATACTCAGTTCCATCTTTCCTCTTATTTATAAATTCTCCTTTCCATGATAATCCTTGTTTTAAGCTGGCCCACATGTCCATGTAAGTTTGTGCCGGCGTCTTTCCCGAGGCAAAGATATTTGGATTCTGCCCAATAATTTCATCTCTTGAATATCCAGAGTTTTGTATTGTTGAATCATTGACATATTCGATTTCTGAATTCGGGTTTGTAATGATGACATTCTCAGGGCTTTGTTGAATTACTGTGGATAATTTCAATATTTCTAATTCATGAGTTTTTCGATCATTAATATCTTGTAATGTACCAACGAGTTTGTGAATTTTATCTCGTTTATTCTTAACGGCTTGGCCTCTAGCCATAACCCATAAAGTTGTACCATTGGGTCTGATGATTTCGATATCGGACTGATAAGGCTTACCAGTTTCAAGACAAGTGTTTATTTTGTTTTGGAGTATTACCCAACTAGATTGAGTAAAATGATTTTTAACTTCTTTAAGAGGAATTGGCCCTTGTTCTTTTGTTAATCCGTATAAAGCATACATTTGATCTGACCAATACTGTTGATTAGATTCAAGATCCCATTCCCAGTGACCCAATTTAGCTAACTTATTGGCATGTGAGAGCATATAGTTACTCTTTTCCAGTTTTATGCGATGAGCCTGTATCTCTTTTGTCATTCTATTGAAGGCATGTCCAAGCTTTCCAATTTCATCATCGGTATTGATCTGTGCCTGAATATCTAAATTTCCAGCAGCAACTTGTTTTACAATATTTGTAAGCTCAATTATGGGGTTAGCTAAATGTCCTGATAAATAGATACTGACACTGACAGCTAGTAACAAAATAAATAGAGAACCAAACAGAAGTATATATTCTGAAAACTTTTCTAAATCATTTATTTCATTTACCTTTTTAAAGCTTTCACTTATTTCCTTATCCATATGAGGTGTAACGAACTTAGTAAATTTTTCAACAATTTCACTTATCTGATATTTAAGTTTAATCAATTCCACACTCGAGTTTTGTTTCTGAGACAACAACAAGTAACGAGCGATTAGTCTTGAAAATTCATCAATAATTTCAGGAGAGACGTGGATATCAGCATGTTGCTGATGAAAAAGCTTATGAGCTGTATAGTGCTCATCTAGGGTAATAAGAGATTGTTCAATTTCATTTCTCACTGTTTCTTCAGAGCTTACTTGATATTTATCAAGCAAAATTTGAATGTGATATAATTCAGAAGCCATGCGAGACAGCGCAATAGTTCCAGGAAGTTTTTCTCCTCCAACGTCATGAAAAGTGGTTATGATCTTGTTATGGATATAGAAACTGACACCAAAACTGATAGTTAATACCGATAAGGAAACTATAAGAAAAGTGGATAAAATTCGATATTTGATCTGCATAAACTATTGACTGAATCCGTGATTTGTAAATACCGCCCTACCCTCGGTGGTAACAAATTCTAAAAATCTTTTTGCTCCAGATTGGTTTCTGGAGGTTGACAATGTGCTTACTCGAATTTCCTTAGTTACATTTATTGATTTAGGAATGGAAATTTCGCCTAAATCATTAGCGCTTTCCAAATTTAACAAATCTTTCCAGACTAAAGCTGCATCAAGTTCCTCATTCAATAGCAATTGTATTAATTGGTTTGATGTTGATGCTGATACAACGATGTTTGAACTGAAATTTTGATCAGGCGCGCTTCGTTCTAATATGTTTTGTGTGGTCTTTCCAATAGCAGTTAATTTTCTGTTCCCAATTCCAATTCGTACATCAGAATTAACAAGATCGGTGTATTCCACCAGTTTTTTTGAGTTTTTGGGAGAGATAGCAAATGTTGGTATGTGCATTGCCAAATATTCACTGCTTGTGACTAAATCACCAGCTTGTTCAATATAAGATGCCGAGCCGGGTATAAAAACATCTCCTTTGCCAGTTTTTTTTATTGTAGTCAGCAGAGTTTGACTACCTGCATAAATAATTAAAACCGGAATATTTTCTTTTTTTTCGAAATTTGTTTTTATTTCATCAAGCGCATGTTTTAGTCCCTTGCCAGCAAAAACCACCAGCGGCTTAGATTCTTGTGCGCAACTGGTTAAAAGACTGAATAAAAAAATTAATACAATAAAGAGAAAGCTCTTTATATCTATTTTTTTCACAACAAAACCATTTTGGGGTTATTTGTTATTATTTTTTCGACGAAAATATACATATCTTTAATTTAAGTTTATTTAATTTCTATTCATTTCCAAGGATTTATTGAGTTTATTAACCAATTTTTTGATGAAATAGGCATGCTTTAGCGGTAACACTACTAAATAGCTAATTAGATGGTGTTCCTTGTAGAATAAGTTATTCATGATTTGTCTCTGGTTTTCAGGATTAACCAACTTTAGCAAAATTAAGCTGTTTTACTACATATCTTACATGAAGCGACAAATGAGAAACCTTCTCATCTGACTGCTTTCTCCAAACTTGTCAGTCAACTAAATCGTTCCACCGGCTCAGATGTGTATTAAGCCGTCAGTCGATGAAAATAAAGATCTACTTTTTTGCTAATCCAATTGCCAGTCAGTAGTTATGGATAATTTGAAAAAAAAGGATTGCTATGAGTTACAGATAGATATCTCTGGAACAGCTGAAGATCATGCAAATTGATCGACAATAAAATCGATCAATTTTCGAGTCTTAGCGGGCAAATGACTTTTTGTGGGGTAAATTGCATACAACCCTAGCGGTGGACGCTCAAAGCCTTCTAAAATTCTTATAAGTTTTCCACTGGACACAGGCTCTTTGACAATGAATTCGGGCATTATAAGAATGCCCAAACCATCAATCGCCGCTTGCGTTAAGGCCTCACCATTATTACTACAAAAACGACTGTTAATCTCTATCACCTCGGTCTTTGATTGATTGTTGAAACGCCACTCATCACGTTCAGAAACAAGGTTGTAATGTAGACATTGGTGTTTTTTTAAATCACTTGGTTTTTCCGGGCAGCCATTCTTGGATAAATACTCAGGTGATGCGCAAACTTGTAATGGAACATCCATAAGCTTACGACCTATAAAAGACGAATCAACTGGATAGCAAATACGAATAGCTAAGTCATAACCTTCTTTGATGATATCGACTTCTTGATCTTCCAAGATAAGTGAAATTCTCAACTTAGGATATTTGATTGCAAATTGCGTCATAATGGAAGCAAGTTTTTTTTGACCAAAAGACATGGGCGCTGCAACTTTGAGTTTGCCATTTAATTGCCCTTTTTTTGCGCCCAAGTCCTGTTCAAGGGTATTAAGCTTTTTCAGCAGGCTTTTAGCTTGCTGATAATACAGCTCACCTTCCGGTGTTAAACGTATAGATCTTGTTGTTCTATGCAATAGACGAACACCAAGTCTCTCTTCGAGTTTTTTGACTTTGCGGCTGACAGCAGCTGGTGTTGTATCTAACTTGATAGCAGCAGAACTGAACCCCTGTTCATCAACAACAGTTAAAAAAACTTCTCTTTCGTTCATGCCAATTTAGCCTGGTCTATTATGGGGTTTCTTAGTCATTATTATTGCAAAAACTGCAAAAGTCTTTTGTTAAAAACAAGGTTTTTATTTCCTGACTATTTTACTAAGTTATAACTATTCAACAACTACTGGAAAATCCAATGCAAACTCTAAGAGCATCACAAGATCGTGGCCATGCAAATTATGGGTGGCTAAACAGTTATCACAGTTTTTCTTTTGGCGGTTACTATGACCCACAACAACTAGGGTTTTCAAATCTACGAGTCATTAATGAAGACTGGGTTCAACCGGGCATGGGTTTTGATACTCATGGTCACAGTGACATGGAAATAATCAGCTATGTTCTGTCAGGCTCACTGGAACATAAAGATAGCATGGGCAATGGTTCAGTAATTCGTCCTGGAGACGTGCAGAGAATGAGCGCCGGCTCAGGTGTCACGCACAGCGAATACAATCATTCCAGTTCCGAGCCAGTTCATTTTTTACAGATTTGGCTTGAACCTAATGAGCTAGGCGTAGAACCCGGTTATGAACAAAAGCATTTTTCACCTGAAACCAGGCAAGGAAAATTAGCTTTACTTGTCTCTCCTGATGGAAGAGATGGGTCTCTCAGAAGTTACCAGGATGCATTTCTTTATGGCTGTTTTCTTGAGAAAGATCAGTCCGTATCTTATGAGCTTGATACTGATAGAAAAGCCTATGTGCATGTCGCCAGAGGCTCTGTCAGCGTCAATGGTTGTCAGATGAAATCAGGCGATGGATTGAAAATTCAATTGCAGGATGAAATTTACATAACAGGTATTGAACAAGCTGAAATACTCTTATTTAACCTGCCTTAATTACGTATTCCAAATTTACAGGAGAACAAAATGAACACTTTAGATGCAGTCTATGGTCGCCGCTCGGTGAAACTTTATGATAAAGACCACAAAATGTCCGAAGAAGAGGAGCAAAAACTTTTTGAAGCGACAATTCAAGCCCCTACCAGTTTTAACATTCAGCACTGGCGATTTGTTGTTATCAGGGATGCCAGCTTAAGAGAAAAAATACGTACTGAATTTGGCAACGATCAAGCGCAAATGACTGATGCCTCATTGTTGGTGCTATTTACAGCTGATATGAAGGCCTGGCAAAAAAGTCCTGAAAGATATTGGGTGAATGCTCCGGAAGAGGTAGCTGATTTACTGGTTAACTGGATGGGACCATTCCATGAAGGCAGAAACTGGTTACAACGCGATGAAGCTCAACGCTCCATTGGCATGGCAATGCAAACAATGATGCTTGTCGCCAAGGATATGGGATATGAAAGTTGCCCAATGATCGGATTTGATATCGATAAAGTCGCTGAATTAATCAATCTGCCCGATGATCATGTTATGGGACCAATGGTTGCCATTGGTAAAGGTATTAAAGATCCCTGGCCAAAACCAGGGCAGCTGCCTTTATCTGAACTTGTGCATGACAATTCATTTTAATTCTGCGATATAAGACTTCTGGAGTACGGCATGAAAAAGTCTCAACTAATATTTACTCAATACAGCCCTTTATTGGCAGTTGATGTCGGCATTACCGGCATAGATGGCGAAAAGATTGCCGCACCCAGAGTTTGTTCATTATGTCGATGTGGTGCTTCAAAAAACAAACCCTTTTGTGATGGCACTCATTCTCAAATTGGCTTTACCGGTCAAAGAGATAACTCAGAGAAAGCCGAACCGGAACGATACCAAGGAAAAAACATCACCATTATCTATGACCGTTTCATGTGTATGGGAGATGGGCATTGTGGTGAACTGGAAGCTGTATTTGGTACTCATGATGAGCCAAAGTATGAACCCGATGCAGCTTCTGCTGATAAAATTATTGAAACTATCAAAAAATGCCCTTCAGGTGCATTAAGTTACTCGCTTAATGATGAGCAACAAGCCAATTTTTTT
Source organism: uncultured Gammaproteobacteria bacterium (assembly GCA_937926265.1). Taxonomy (GTDB): domain Bacteria; phylum Pseudomonadota; class Gammaproteobacteria; order Chromatiales; family Chromatiaceae; genus JABDQZ01. Next base: position 8,404 of record CALAZS010000113.1, on the reverse strand, counting down.
TCGCACACCCAAATCATTGTTGAAGAAAATGGCCCCTATCATTGCCATGGAGACATAAACCTTATCGATGATCAAAACTCAGATAGCTTACTACCTAAAGGTGACCACTATACCCTTTGTAGATGTGGCGCCTCAAAAAAGAAACCTTTTTGTGATGGCTCTCATTTAGATATAGGTTTTGAGGGTTAACTGCATCTCCAAATCAATATTTAATTCTTTTCAAAGAGGCAAACCATGTCTAAACCCATTATAGCTGATAACAAACCCGTTAAAGTGTTGCTTTCAAAAGGGCAGGAATACCATTTTTGCACATGCGGTCGATCTAAAAGTCAGCCGTTTTGTGATGGTTCACATGTTGGTACATCATTTAATCCAAGGGTCATCGTTTCAGAAGAAGATGGTGATGCTTATTTATGTGCATGCAAGCATAGTGCTAACCAGCCATTTTGTGATGGTACGCATCAAAAGTTTAGTGATGACCAGGCAGGTAAAGAAGGACCGGGTTTGGAATCACGGAAAACAGATTCCCCTGTCGCGGTTGCCACGCCTGAAGAGCCTACCGTAGAGTTTATTCATCAATTAGCAAAAGATGGGCTGAAGACTTTTGGTCACCATGGGCCAATGACTTCTATGGGCGTACCTCGTCACGAATTGCCTCATTGGGATGATCTGCAAATCATGGTAGCGCAGATGGCAACCAAGCCCTTGATGGAAGACCATGATGTATCCACTGAGCTCGTTATTGGGCCGGAATCCAGAAAACCTTTGACGTTAAAGATTCCCCTGTTTGTATCAGATATGAGTTTTGGCGCCTTATCTGAAGAAGCAAAGGTCGCATTGGCTCGTGGCGCCGAACTTTCAGGTACAGGTATTTGTTCGGGTGAAGGTGGTATGTTGCCAGAAGAACAGGCAGAGAATTCACGTTATTTTTACGAATTGGCGAGTGCGAAATTCGGTTACCGGGAAGAATTGCTGGAAAAAGTTCAAGCTTTTCATTTCAAGGGTGGACAAGGCGCCAAGACGGGAACAGGCGGCCACCTTCCCGGCAACAAGAACAAAGGAAAAATATCGCTAATCAGAAATATACCGGAAGGACAGCCGGCAATATCACCACCCACATTCAAAGATCTTTCAAGTGTTGCAGATTTCAAGCGATTTGCAGATCGCGTCAGAGAGATAACCGGCGGTATACCAGTGGGTTTCAAGCTTAGTGCAAATCATATTGAAAAAGACATTCAATTTGCGCTGGATGCAAGCGCTGATTACATTATATTAGATGGACGAGGTGGAGGCACAGGCGCTGCACCAGAAATATTTAAAAACCATATTAGTGTCCCAACTATTCCTGCGCTTGCCCGAGCACGTCGCTATCTTGATGAACAAGGAGCAAGTGGTCGTGTCACCCTGATTATTACTGGAGGGCTGCGCGTTCCCATTGATTTTGTTAAGGCCTTGGCATTAGGGGCAGATGGAGTAGCTATCTCTAATAGTGCTATGCAAGCGATTGGTTGTGTCGCTGCAAGGATGTGTAATACAAACAACTGCCCTGCGGGTATCGCCACCCAGAAAGAGGAGCTCCGCAACAAACTGGATGTCGAAAAATCAGCCACTCAATTGAATAACTTCTTTACTGCATCCGTGGAACTCATGCAAGTCATGGCACGGGCCTGTGGGCATGATGCATTAAATCAATTCAATAAAAATGATCTTGCAACTTGGCATCGTGAGATGTCTATATTATCAGGGGTAAGATATTCCGGCTTTACCAAATTGATGGACGATGTATAACAAGGCACTCTATATACATATTTAATTCTTTTCAAAGAGGCAAATCATGTCTAAACCCATTATAGCTGACACAAAACCTGTCGGTGTCGATGTAAAAGACAATAATACTTATTACTGGTGCACCTGCGGCCGCTCCCAAAAGCAGCCCTTTTGTGACGGATCGCACATCGGTACCGACTTCGAACCCATGGCGTTTAAGGCTAGTAAAGATGAAAAGGTATTTTTATGCCAATGTAAATTGACCAAGAACCCACCTTTTTGTGACGGCTCACATAATGATATCCCGAAAGATAAGATCAACGAAACTGAAGACCGCATCTCTAATTGGTTTAAAGTCGCCAACAATAACGAATTGGCTGATGGTGAAGTCAAGTCGGTTCAGGCTGGCACAAAAACCATCGCCTTAACCTATCTCAACAATGAATATGGCGCATTGGATAATGCCTGCCCGCATCAAGGCGGTCCTCTAAGTGAAGGTTCAATTGAATGCGAATCTGAAGGGAAATGCTGGTTAAGATGTCCTTGGCACGGATGGGATTTTGATCCACTCACCGGAAAATCCCCTGGCAATCATGACGATGGTGTTGATACCTATCCGGTTGAAATCAGAGATGATGGTATATACGTTCAAGTCGAACAATCCAATGAACAACCTCGCACCATCTCCGATGTAATGGTTGAAAGCATGGTCAACTGGGGGGTTACGCATGTCTTTGGCATGGTGGGCCACTCTAATCTGGGTCTAGCTGAGGCTATTCGTCTTCAGGAAAAGGCTGGCAAGCTTAGTTATATTGGGATCAGGCATGAAGGAGCTGCATCATTTGCCTGTTCAGGTTTTGCAAAGCTGTCTGGAAAACCTGCAGCCTGTCTGTCAATTGCCGGGCCAGGTGCTACCAATTTACTCACAGGCTTATGGGATGCCAAAGTTGATAGAGCTCCAGTTCTGGCATTAACCGGCCAAGTTAATACCCAGGTATTTGGTCCAGGTGCATTCCAGGAAATTGACCTTTCTTCCGCATTTGAGGCTGTGACCTCTTTTTCTCAAACTGTATTACATGAGAGTAATCATGCAGAGTTAATGAGCTTAGCTCTAAAACATTCCATCATTGAACGAAATGTGTCCCACTTAATTTTTCCAGATGAAGTGCAGGTTATTCCAGCTAAAGACGATTCAAAAGCATCATCTCCGGAAGGGCGATTGTCTGATCATCAGATTTCACCTTCCGATGAAACAATCGAACAGATTACGCAGAAAATATCCAACTCCAGTAAGCCTGTCATTATTGTCGGCTATGGCGCACAAAGTTCCATGCCTGATGTAATCAAGTTTGCTGAGCAACTTAACGCACCAGTGCTGACAACTTTTAAAGCCAAGGGACAAATTCCAGACTCTCACCCACTTGCTGCAGGCGTACTGGGACGAAGTGGAACACCGATTGCGAGTTGGTGTATGAATGAATCAGATTTATTAATTGTGTTAGGTGCATCTTTTTCAAATCACACCGGTATCACATCTGAAAAAGCCATCATTCAAGTGGATTTTGATCGCATGGCTTTAGGTAAATTTCATGCGGTTGGTCTTCCAGTATGGGGTGAAATCAGTATCACACTTAACAAAACCATGAACGCTCTGCCAGCTGCATTGGATTTACCTGATCAGCGCAAAGATTTAGCAGAAAGATGGGAAATCTGGCGAAACGAAAAAAAGCAGCGGGCATCTCGCTCTCATGAAAAAGGTTTAAGTTCAGCTGAGATTTTCGAAGCGTTCTCAAATTTATGCCCCGAGAATGCGGTTATATCAGTTGATGTTGGCAACAATACTTATTCTTTTGGAAGATATTTTGAATGCGCCAATCAAAGAATACTCATGTCCGGTTACCTGGGTTCAATCGGTTTTGGCTTTCCTGCGGCTATGGGAGCCTGGGCTGCAACACAGGTTATAGATGAACATCGTCAAAGACCGGTGATTTCTATTAGTGGTGATGGAGGATTTGGACAATACCTTGCTGAATTTACAACAGCGGTAAAATACAAAATGAACATTACCCATATTCTCTTGAATAACAATGAACTGGGTAAGATATCCAAAGAACAAAGAGCGGGAAATTGGCAGGTTTGGCAAACCTCATTGCATAATCCTTCTTTCTCTGAATTTGCCAATAATTGTGGAGGCCTCGGTATTAAGATTGATTCCTCAGAAAACTTAAAGCTAAGTCTGCAAAAGGCCTTGGAATATAATGGCCCTTCATTAGTCGAAATTATTACCGATCCAGAATTAGTTTAATTTCATCAAATTGTTCTATTTAAGTCAGTTTTGCAATGATTAACCCTAATGGTTCTATAAGATTTAATATCGACTCTACTTTCTAAACATCGTACAGCAGATCCAGCCCCTCAACTACCCAGTAAAACTGTCTGCTTTCCTGAAAGCTGCCGCTCACGGAGTAATTTTGGGTGGCTGAGATGCGGTAAAAACAATGGATAATAAAGGCATCGCACGAATAACAGACTTACTGGACTTGTGTATTGAAGCGGAAGTAAAACTTGTAGCTTGTCAGATGACAGTAGACCTATTTGAATACAAAAAAGAAGAATTTATTCCAGATATCGAAGAATGGGTTGGCGCAGCCAGTTTTTTACCTATGGCATTAAAGGCAGATGTTAATTTATTTATGTAGAAATTAAGAAGGTGGGTCTGGCTATTGTCAGACCCACAATGTCCGCTTGGGTCTAGCTTAATCCAGTTAATTACTACAAAGAATATCCATTTTCATTTTAGCCAATTCAGCCTCCTCCTTCGATGTGGCTTCAACTAATGCCTGTTTTGCAGTCGCACATTCACTGGCTTCTTCCTGCATCTCGGATTCGACGGCCTTTACCGCCTGGCTATAAGCAGGTTCACACATGCTGGCACTGACACGGCGGATATTCGAAGTTCCACCTGATTCTTCAACATTAACACAGTCGCCAACTCGCACTTCAGTTTGATCAGTAACGATAGTAATGGCACTACCATTGGTCGCACTGACTGTGTAACGCATACCTTGTCTGCTACCCTGGGAGGAAGAGCTAAGCGCACTGCCAGCAGCAGCACCGATGATAGTATTTCGTGCTTTTTTGCTGGATTTCTTTCCACTTGCAGAGATCAGTCCGAGTGAACCACCGACCAGGGCCCCTTTTCCAGCTTCGGAATCAAGTGTAACTTTATCAGCTTTAACAACTTTTCCAGTAGTAATTCGTGAACTTGCACCGGCCTTTTGCGCAAAGGCATGATTTAAAGTGAAAAATAGGCATAGCGAACAGGCTAAGATAAATGTCTTTTTCATAGTCACTCCATAATTAAACAGTGAGATTAAATTATTTTTATGCCCTGTAGGACCTATCTGTAAGCACTGGGCGATGATCCTGTCCAGCGCTTAAAAGCCCTGGAAAAGGAACTACTCTCAGAAAAACCTAGCATAAAAGCAATCTCCGTAATAGTGATTTTTGAATCACTGATATAGCGTAATGCAAGATCTTTTCGTGTTTCGTTGACAAGTTCAGAAAAAGAAGTGCCTTGATCACTAAGCAATCGCTGAATGGTTCTTGATGATTTATGAAGCGAAGATGCTACGGACGACTCAGAAAAATTTCCAGTGGGCAATTGATGGAGTATTTCCGACTTAACCCGGTCTAAAATATTTGAATCTTCCATTTTTGCAAGATAATCAATAATTATCCTGTCACTCATATCTGCAATTATTGGGTTTGAGCCTGTTAAAGGCACATGCATGACATTTTTATCAACGATGAGTAAATTTTCATTTGCATTGAAATGAACAGGACATTGGAAAAAAGTCTTAAACTGGCCCATACAGCCGGGTTCAGGTCGAACAAGATGCACTGAAAATGGTTTAAATGATTTACCAAGATTCATACGAAACATAGTAACAAGTACAGCCATCATTCCATCCATTAAAAAATGTAATCCCTTTTGGATATTCTGGCGCTCTATTTTTATTATGAAAGTTTCATTATTTTCAACGGCTTCAACATTGAATCTTTTTGAAATCATGTGAATAAAACGCTCTAATCGAGTAACTGCTTCAAAAAGGGTTTTACTCGAAAGCCAGGCATGTCCAAGAGGGCCTAAATGGCCTGGGTGCCAGTATTCGGCGAATCTCAGACCAAGACATTCATCCCCGGTTATTTCGAAAAAACGTTCCCAGGCAATTTCAAGGTTTTTATAAGCGATTCTGGCACTGGGGTCATGCATTAAATCGAAATTTAGCTCTTTTTTTAAAACTGATTCAAGAAACTCTTTAGGTTCAATACCCTGCTCTTCGAGTAACTTGATAATCAGGTTTCCACTGCCAATAAATACAGAATCAGACATTTTTTCACATATTATTTTTCGATGTCGCCAAGGGTCATTAATTTGACGTGAACTGTCAAGCTGAAGTACTGCTTATCGGCAATCATATATCTAGTCAATAAGCAGTGAGGAGCCCTAGATGAAACGCGGAATTTCAGAAGTTCAACGTCATGTACTTTGGGACATGTTAAACAATTACCCAGGCTTTACCCCCACATCCTATTTGGTTATGTGGTTTTATAGCGATGAGACATATGCAGAAGCTGTTCTTGATGGATTAAAACGAAAATACATTCTTGATATAAGACATAGCACCCTGCGTTCATTAAGAAACCTGGAAAAGCGTGGTCTTGTCCAAAGTTATGTTAATGATCTTTTCAATTTTAGTGAAAATAATCATGAGCTTTTCAGTTGGACTCTAACTGAAAAAGGAAGACAGCTTGCTCTGGAAATCAGGAAAAAATTTCAAAACGAAAAACAAAAAAACGTGTTTGTTAATCAACACAAACCTTTAATCCCTTTAGATAAACTGAGGAAAACAAATGAGTGAATTAGGTTATTTATTACTGGCTCTATTCTTTGCAATCGGTGGATTTGGTTTAGGTGCTTCAATAGCATTAATTAAAAAAAATGATACAAAAGAGTCATCAAGTCATGATGAGCTTTTTAACCGGCGCTAGCGGCGTTAGCGCCATAAAATAATAAACTTATTTAGGAAACAGTAGCGTGGCCTGAAGACGTAAGCCCCAATCTTCAGGACCTGCAGCAGGTGATTCAACCCAGTAGCGCACGCCGCCGCCAACCTGAATCAACTGATTGTTAATTTTAAGTAGTTGATTGACGGTAAAGTTTACCGGTACTGACCATTTATCCGTTTCCCAATCAAAAGTGGATTCGGTATTAATACCTAGCGTCGTTTTGGATTCTGTTATGTATGTTAGAAATGGTTGTACGAATGTGGCATTAATATCATTTCGGTTATCTTCACCAGCTACCGACCAAATATGATTGGACAGAATACCGTAGGTCCAGGGCCCCTGCTGTTTAAGCATAACAAGTGTAGGCCCAAGTCCCCATTTTTCTGCACCCAATTTTTCATCCGTTGCAGTTGGAAAATAGAAAACTGGACCTGCACCCCAAATTAAACCGCTATCGGTTGGTTTTTTGGGCGAAAAAAACAAACTTTGTACGGTATCGCCCAAACCAAATTCATTATCGCCGATAGTAGGAAAATCCTGCTGATCAATAATAGGCAATATGGTTCTTGAAATTAGATTCCACTCGTCATCCAGCGAAATGGGAATAACAGGCTGTACATTAATTCGCCACACTTCACCTTGGTCATTCACGCCATAGTTTTCATCATAATTTGCCTGAATTGGCACGCTAATCAGAGAGGCAACCGGGTTAGCGAGTTTTTTGGCCAGGTCGGCCTCAGATTCTGCATTAGCAGACAGAGATGAAAATGATAAGAAAACAACCAGCAATAAAGTTATCTTGTTCAAAAACAAACTCCTAAAGCATCTCCCTTTACAGGGAGCATTAGGTGTTTTAGTTAAGGTCTTCATCTTTCCAGAACTTTGTGCCAGTAATATCAAGCGTCAGTTTTAAACCTTTTGAATTGAGTTTATACATGGCGATACCATTAACAAACTTCACTTCAGTACGTGCTGAGTCGTCACCAGCTGTAGCTGCGGCTTCAGAACCTACCTGGTGACCATCGTTAACAAATTGATTAAAGGCTGCCTCGTTTTCAAACAGAAAAACCACTTGATAAAATTCGCCACCAAGACCTACGTTAACGCCACCTGAAGCCATTTTCATATAGATGCGTTTTCCATTAGAACGATTGACTGCAACACCAGGACCATACTCAGTGGTGATCAGAAATGAAAACTTCCGGGTATCAAATACAGCATAGCCATAACTACTGTTAAATTGATCTTTTGCAGAAGCAGACAAGCCTAAAAGGTTGGCAACAGTTTCTTTTTCCATCGCATCAATTTCAGCACGAATTTGATCAGGGGGAGTTTCCTCAGTTAGTGATTTTGCACCGTCTGAAATTGCTTCTCCAGCATCGCTAACACCCTTTTTGATGTTATCCCACACACCAGCCTGGGAATTTACGGAAAAAAACACTAATAGTGAAAGAATTATTTTTTTCATCATTAAAGCCTCTAGAAAGGATCTACAAGTATATAAGCTTTTAAAAACTTAATGTTAATTTCCATTAAAACTGGTACGACCAGAAAATACTGGCGC
>CALAZS010000112.1 GCA_937926265.1 uncultured Gammaproteobacteria bacterium | reverse complement strand
TTAGGCCAGTAGTTCAATTGGTAGAGCAGCGGTCTCCAAAACCGCAAGTTGGGGGTTCGAGTCCCTCCTGGCCTGCCAGATTATAGGAAGAGAAAAAACCAGATGAATGCCAGTGCAGAAGTTCAATCCAGTGGCATGGATACCGTTAAGCTGATCCTGGCTTTGGGATTGCTGACAGCGGGCGTAGCGGGCTTTTACCTGTTCGAGCAATACTCTCTGATAATGAGGGTTTTGGGTTTGCTTGGAATGGTGATCGTTGCGTTGCTTGTAGTATTGCAGACCGCGGTTGGTCGCAATGTCTGGAAATTTGCAGCTGATGCAAGAACAGAAGTTCGCAAAGTGGTTTGGCCTAACAGGCAGGAAACGATTCAAACAACTTTGATCGTTCTGTTTGTAGTGTTGCTGATGGGTATATTTCTCTGGTTAGTGGATATGATGCTTTTGTCGATTGTTAAAACCCTTACCGGACAGGGAGGGTAATGTAGTGGCTTTACGTTGGTATGTGGTTCACGCCTATTCGGGTTTTGAAGCCCAGGTAAAGCGCTCTTTGGAAGAGCGTGTGCAAAGAGCGGGTATGCAGGAGTTCTTCGGTGAGATTTTAATTCCAACTGAAGAAGTTGTTGAAATGCGTGCGGGTCAGCAGCGCAAAAGTGAGCGTAAGTTCTTTCCTGGATATGTTTTGGTTCAAATGGAAATGAACGATGAGACCTGGCATTTGGTTAAAGATGTGCCAAAAGTGATGGGTTTTATTGGTGGTACTAATGATCGCCCTGCGCCAATCACTGAGAAGGAAGCCAACCAGATTCTGCAGCGTGTTGAAGAAGGGGTTAATAAGCCTCGTCCGAAAGTTCTGTTTGAGCCAGGTGAGGTCATTCGCGTTACCGATGGTCCTTTCAATGATTTCAATGGTGTCGTTGAAGAAGTGGATTACGAGAAAAGTCGGGTCAAGGTTTCTGTGCTTATTTTCGGTCGTTCAACTCCGGTTGACCTGGAGTTTGGTCAGGTTGAAAAAGGCTGATTTTATTGCAGTGCCGGAAGTGCTGCTGTTGAAAGCGAATTAAAGCGCTTTCGAAAACAAAATTAAATTTTGTTTTATATCGATCTGACAAGTCAGGACGAATTGTTCAGTGGTTAATTTAGGGGAGCCGAAAGGCGCTTGCACCCATTAGGAGTTATTAAAAATGGCTAAAAAGATTCAAGCTTATATCAAGCTTCAGGTAAAGGCTCAGGAAGCTAATCCGAGTCCTCCAGTGGGCCCTGCCCTGGGTCAACACGGTGTCAACATTATGGAGTTTTGCAAGGCATTCAATGCGCAAACACAAAATGTTGAAAAAGGTCTGCCAATTCCAGTGGTAATCACTGTCTATGCTGACCGTTCATTCACTTTCACCATGAAAACGCCTCCTGCGTCTGTTCTTCTGAAAAAGATTGCAGGTGTTGCCAAGGGAAGTGGTGTGCCTAACAAGGACAAGGTCGGTAAGGTGTCCCGTGCACAACTGGAAGAAATAGTAAAAATGAAAGAGCCTGATTTGACAGCAAAGGACATGGATGCAGCTGTTAGAACTATTGCGGGTACTGCCCGTAGTATGGGTCTTGATGTAGAGGGGGCTTAATCATGGCTAAGCTAAGTAAAAGAGCTAAGGCGATTGCTGAAAAAGTTGAACTTGGAAAACAGTATGCAGCAAACGAGGCGTTTGCACTGTTGTCTGAACTTTCAACCGTTAAGTTTAACGAAACTGTTGATGTGGCGGTTAACCTGGGTGTTGATCCCCGTAAATCAGACCAGGTTGTCAGAAGTGCAACCGTACTTCCAAAGGGAACAGGTCAAACTGTAAGGGTTGCGGTATTTGCCCAGGGCGCCAATGCAGATACGGCAAAAGAAGCTGGAGCAGATATTGTCGGCTTTGAAGATTTGGCTGATGACATTAAGGCGGGCAACATGGATTTTGATGTTGTTATCGCTACACCTGATGCAATGCGTGTTGTAGGTCAGTTAGGTCAGATTCTTGGTCCGCGTGGTCTGATGCCAAACCCTAAAGTGGGTACTGTAACTCCTAACGTTGCTGAGGCAGTGCAGAATGCCAAGGCTGGTCAGGTTCGTTATCGTACTGACAAGACCGGTATCATTCATTGTCCAATTGGTAAGACATCTTTCAGTGCTGATGACCTTAAGGTGAACCTTGAAGCATTGCTGGCAGATCTGAAAAAAGCCAAGCCTAGTTCAGCAAAAGGTGTGTATATGCAAAAGATCACGGTTTCTTCAACCATGGGGCCGGGATTAATGATCGACCAGGCGTCGCTCGACGTTTAATTCGATCTGAAAAGAACTTTGGAGCTCTGCCCGTAGCGTTTGATTAATTACAGGCAGGACATCAAAGACCGCAGGTGCGACCTACATGGATGTAGGAAATGCTGGAAATGCAGGAGCAATTGCCAGTGCATTATTTGCTTAATTTCCTGCGTAGATGGTGCTCCGGAATCAGATTTTTAAGTCTGGTGAAGGTGCGCAAGGGGTGTGGATGTTATTTATCTGCACATGTTTGAAATGAAGCTTCGGCTTCGCGTTATATGAGGTGACGACTTTGCCACTCAATTTAGAGCAGAAAAAAGTAATTGTCGCCGAAGTCGCAGAAGTGGCTGGTAGCGCATATTCAGCAGTTGCAGCTGAGTATCGAGGTTTAACCGTAGATGAAATGACATTGTTGCGCAAAGAAGCGCGAAACAATGGTGTTTATCTTCGTGTTATCAAAAACTCGCTTGCTCGTCGTGCTGTTGAAGATACGGATTTCGCCTGTATGCAGGAAGGTATGACAGGACCATTGGTTCTGGCTTTCTCACAGGAAGATCCAGGTGCAGCTGCACGTGTCATTAAAGATTTTGTCAAGGATCATGACAAAATGGTTGTAAAGATGGTTTCTATTGGCGGCAAGATGCTCGACGCCAATGAGCTGGAAACGCTCGCTAAGATGCCAACTTACGATCAGGCAATCAGCTTGCTGATGGCAGTCATGAAAGCTCCGGTTGAAAAACTGGCCAGAACCATGAACGAAGTTCCTGGCAAGCTGGTTCGTACCGTAGCTGCAATCCGTGATGCGAAATAATCTGCGTTAGGCGTATTTTTTTAATTTATAAATCTGATTTAGGAGTTTTGAAATGTCTGTATCAAAAGACGAAATTCTTGATGCTATTGCCAACATGACCGTAATGGATGTTGTAGAGCTGATTGAAGCAATGGAAGAAAAATTTGGTGTTTCTGCGGCTGCAGCTGTTGCTGCTGCTCCTGCTGCTGGTGGTGATGCTGGTGGTGCTGCTGCTGAAGAGAAAACTGAATTTGATGTTGTTCTGGCCGACATGGGCGGTAACAAAGTGGCTGTAATTAAAGCAGTTCGCGGTGTAACCGGTCTTGGTCTGAAAGAAGCTAAAGAAGCTGTTGAAGGCGCGCCAACAACATTGAAAGAAGCTGTTTCAAAAGAAGAAGCAGAAGATGTCAAGAAACAGCTCGAAGAGGCTGGTGCAAAAGTAGAACTGAAGTAATTGCGCAAGCAGACTTCATTCGACATGTGAAGGTCGACAGCTTTCAGCTGTCGGCCTTTTCCTGTTTATTTCAATAAACTGGTTGTCGAGAAAGGTTTTAAAGGATTGAAACTGTAAATGTCATTGAGTGACATATGAGGAAAATTTCTACTAAAACAAAGTAGTAGTTTTTTAGGTAAATATAAAGATGAATGCCAGCACAGACGGTAAAGCTCTAATCTCGAGCCCGTTTAGATGTTGGGTTGAACTTTAAATTATTCTGAGGGACGGCAAGAATGGCTTATTCTTTCACTGAGAAAAAGCGTATCCGTAAAACATTTGGTAAACACCCTAAAGTTTTGGATGTGCCATATTTACTAGCAACGCAAATAGACTCATTTCGTAGTTTTCTGCAGGCTGACAAAAAACCTAAAGAGCGTGAAAGCCTGGGCTTGCATGCTGCTTTCAGCTCTGTATTTCCAATAGAAAGTTATTCAGGCAATGCTGTCCTAGAGTATGTTGAATACAAACTGGGCGAACCTGTTTTTGATGTTCGTGAATGTCAACTTCGTGGCGCAACATATGCTGCGCCATTAAGAGTACTGGTTCGACTGGTTATTTATGATAAAGATGCTCCTGCCGGTTCGAAGAAAGTAAAGGATGTAAAAGAGCAGGAAATCTACATGGGTGAATTGCCACTCATGACCGATAACGGTACCTTCGTAATCAATGGCACTGAAAGAGTTATCGTTTCCCAGCTGCACCGTTCTCCTGGTGTCTTCTTTGACCATGACAAAGGCAAGACCCATTCTTCCGGTAAGCTGCTGTTCTCAGCACGGGTAATTCCTTACCGCGGTTCCTGGCTGGACTTTGAATTCGATCCGAAAGACTGTGTTTTTGCCCGTATTGACCGCAGAAGAAAAATTCCTGCGACAATTCTTTTACGTGCACTTGGGTTTTCAACAGAAGAAATCCTGGATATGTTCTTCACCACAGATACATTCCATCTGTCCAAAGACACTATCGAACTTGATCTTGTTCCCGAGCGTCTGCGTGGTGAAACTGCGATCTTTGATATCAAGGCAGGTAAAAAGGTTATTGTTGAAGCCGGTCGTCGTGTAACTGCGCGTCACATCAAAGAGCTCGACAAACAGGGCGTAAATAAGCTGGTAGTTCCAAATGAATTGCTTATTGGTAAAGTCATTGCACACAGTGTAGTCGACGAAGAAACCGGGGAAATAATTGCTAATCCGAATGATGAGATAAGTGAAGAGCTTGTTGAGGCTTTGCAGGCTTCCGGTGTCAAAGAAATTCATACACTGTTTACCAATGAACTGGATCATGGTGCGTTTATTTCGGATACATTGCGTATCGACCCAACTACCAGTCAGCTGGAAGCTCAAATTGAAATTTATCGCATGATGCGTCCAGGCGAACCGCCTACCAAAGACGCCGCGCAAAACCTGTTTGCCAACCTGTTTTTCAGTGATGATCGTTATGATCTGTCCGCTGTAGGTCGTATGAAATTCAACCGTCGTCTCGGTCGCGAAGAGTCCGAAGGCGAGGGTACGCTTTCCAACGAAGATATTGTTGATGTTCTAAAGACTCTGGTTGATATTGCCAATGGAAATGGTGTTGTTGATGACATTGACCACCTGGGTAACCGTCGTATTCGCTGTGTAGGTGAAATGGCTGAAAACCAGTTCAGAGTTGGCCTTGTACGTGTTGAGCGTGCAGTTAAAGAACGTCTGGCGCTGGCAGAATCTGAAGGCCTGATGCCTCAGGAAATGATTAATGCCAAGCCGGTCTCTGCGGCAATCAAGGAATTTTTTGGTTCAAGTCAATTGTCACAGTTCATGGATCAGAATAACCCGTTGTCTGAAGTGACGCACAAGCGCCGTGTTTCTGCCTTGGGTCCAGGTGGCCTGACACGTGAACGTGCCGGTTTTGAGGTGCGCGATGTGCATCCAACGCATTATGGTCGTGTATGTCCTATTGAGACGCCTGAGGGGCCAAACATTGGTTTGATTAACTCTCTGGCTGTTTACTCCCGTACCAATAAATACGGTTTTCTGGAAACACCTTACAGACGAGTAGAAGATGGCAAGGTGACTGACCAGATCGATTACCTTTCTGCTATTGAAGAAGGTCGGTTTGTTATTGCACAGGCCAGTGCAGAGCTTGATGAAAACGGTCGTCTAGTTGAAGACCTGGTTTCTTCCAGGCATCAAAATGAATTTACCCTGTCGACTCCTGACCAGGTTGAATACATGGATGTTTCGCCCAAGCAGATTGTTTCTGTTGCGGCTTCCATGATTCCATTCCTTGAGCATGATGATGCCAACCGCGCATTGATGGGATCAAACATGCAGCGTCAGGCAGTACCTACATTACGTGCTGAAAAACCACTTTGTGGTACCGGCATGGAAAGGACAGTTGCAGTTGACTCTGGTGTGACAGTGGTTGCCAAGCGAGGTGGTGTCGTTGATTCGGTTGATGCGGCCCGTATTGTCATTCGTGTAAATGATGATGAGACGATCGCTGGTGAATCCGGTGTTGATATCTACAATCTGACCAAATATACCCGTTCCAACCAGAATACCTGTATCAATCAGCGTCCACTGGCGAGGTCAGGCGATAAAATTGAGCGTGGAGATGTACTGGCTGATGGTCCTTCCACGGATATGGGAGAACTTGCGCTGGGTCAGAACCTGCGCGTCGCTTTCATGCCATGGAACGGTTATAACTTTGAGGACTCAATCCTGATTTCTGAAAAAGTGGTTGATGAGGATCGTTTCACAACAATTCATATCAACGAACTGACCTGTATGGCTCGCGACACCAAGCTTGGTTCAGAGGAAATCACTGCTGATATTCCTAACGTAGGTGAATCTTCGCTGGCCAAACTGGATGAATCCGGCATTGTTTACATCGGTGCAGAGGTAAAAGAGGGTGATATCCTGGTTGGTAAGGTAACCCCTAAAGGTGAAGCACAGCTTACACCGGAAGAAAAACTGCTACGTGCAATCTTTGGTGAAAAAGCTTCTGATGTTAAGGACACTTCACTGCGAGTTGGTTCCGGTACCGCAGGAACCGTCATCGATGTTCAGGTCTTTACCCGTGATGGCGTTGAAAAAGATGCGCGTGCGCAGCAGATTGAAGAGGCTGAGCTTGATCGTGTCAGGCAGGATTTAAACGATCAGTTGCGTATCATGGAAGAAGATACTTTCTCTCGTGTTGAGAAGCTTCTTACAGGTAAGGTCTCAGATGGCGGACCAAATGGTCTGAAAGCTGGAACCAAAGTGACCAAGTCTTACCTTGGTGAACTTGAGCAGGATAAATGGCTTGAAATTCGTTTGAAATCTGAAGAAGCCCAGCAGCAACTCGAAGCTATTGCTGCACAGATAGAATCAACCCGTGCTGAATTCAGAGAAAAGTTTGAACAGAAAAAATCCAAGCTGTCGACTGGTGATGATCTGGCGCCAGGCGTACTTAAAATGGTCAAGGTTTACGTTGCTGTCAAACGCCGTATTCAGCCTGGTGACAAAATGGCAGGTCGTCACGGTAACAAGGGTGTTATATCCCGAATCGTACCTGTTGAAGATATGCCGTATGACGAAAATGGTCGTCCGGTAGATATCGTTTTGAACCCGCTGGGTGTTCCATCACGTATGAATATCGGTCAGGTACTCGAAACCCACCTTGGCTTTGCAGCTAAGGGTGTCGGTGAAAAACTTGGTGAAATGCTGGAGCAGCAGGCCAAGGTGGCTGAGGTCAGGTCTTATCTTGACAAGGTTTATAACTTCAGTGGTCAGAAAGAAGATCTTGATAGCTTCACCGATGATGAAATCATGGAAATGGCAGACAACCTGAAACATGGTGTGCCAATGGCAACGCCAGTATTTGATGGTGCCAATGAAGCTGAAATCAGAGAGCTGTTTAAACTGGCTGGTATCCGTGAAGATGGTCAGAGCATTTTGTTTGATGGTCGTACCGGTGAGCAGTTTGAGCGTCCGGTAACTGTCGGTTACATGTACATGTTGAAACTGAACCATCTGGTCGATGACAAAATGCATGCGCGTTCAACCGGACCTTACAGCCTGGTTACGCAGCAGCCTCTGGGTGGTAAAGCACAGCAGGGTGGTCAGCGTTTCGGTGAGATGGAGGTATGGGCGCTTGAGTCATACGGTGCTTCATACACGTTGCAGGAAATGCTTACGGTTAAGTCTGATGACGTTAACGGTCGTACACGTATCTACAAAAATATTGTTGATGGTGATCATCGCATGGATGCCGGAATGCCAGAGTCATTCAACGTACTGGTCAAAGAGATCAAGTCGTTGGGTATTAACATTGAACTTGAGCAGGACTGAGGGTAACTGACAATGAAAGATCTTCTGAGAATTTTAAAACAGCAGGGTCAGGTCGAAGAGTTTGACTCTATTCGTGTTGGTCTGGCCTCTCCTGACATGATTCGTTCATGGTCTTATGGTGAGGTTAAAAAACCTGAAACCATTAACTACCGTACTTTCAAGCCGGAACGGGATGGTTTGTTCTGTGCAAAAATCTTTGGCCCGGTAAATGACTACGAATGTCTTTGTGGAAAATACAAAAGACTGAAGCATCGCGGTGTTGTCTGTGAAAAATGTGGTGTTGAAGTCACATTGGCAAAAGTACGTCGTGAGCGTATGGGGCATATTGAACTTGCCAGTCCATGTGCGCATATCTGGTTTTTAAAATCATTGCCTTCACGTATCGGTCTTCTGCTTGACATGACTTTGCGTGATATTGAGCGCATTCTTTATTTCGAATCCTATGTGGTAATCGATCCGGGTATGACTACGCTTGAGCGCGGTCAATTGATGAACGATGATCAGTACCTGGATGCAGTTGAAGAAAACGGTGATGAATTTGATGCCCGTATGGGTGCAGAGGCTGTCCGTGAATTATTGATTTCTATTGATATTCCAGCTGAAATTAAAAAACTGCATGAAGACATTAATGCGACAAATTCTGAAACCAAAATCAAGAAGTTGTCCAAGCGCTTAAAGCTGCTTGAATCGCTTGATCGTTCAGGTAACAAGCCTGAATGGATGATTATGTCTGTTCTTCCGGTCTTGCCTCCTGAATTACGCCCATTGGTGCCTCTTGATGGTGGTCGTTTTGCCACCTCTGACCTGAACGATCTGTATCGTCGTGTTATTAACCGTAACAACCGTTTACGTCGTCTGTTGGATCTTAACGCTCCGGATATCATCGTACGTAACGAAAAACGTATGTTGCAGGAGTCTGTAGACGCGCTGTTAGACAACGGTAGACGTGGTCGTGCAATTACCGGCACGAACAAGCGTCCATTGAAGTCACTGGCGGATATGATCAAAGGTAAACAGGGGCGTTTCCGTCAAAACCTTCTGGGTAAACGTGTTGATTACTCTGGTCGTTCAGTAATTGTTGTTGGTCCTACCCTGAAACTGCATCAGTGTGGTCTGCCCAAGAAAATGGCACTTGAGTTATTCAAACCATTTATCTTCTCAAAATTACAGCTTCGTGGTCTTGCTACTACCATTAAAGCCGCCAAGAAGCTTGTTGAGCGTGGAACAGGAGAAGTCTGGGATATTCTCGAGGAAGTCATTCGCGAACATCCGGTTATGCTTAACCGTGCACCAACATTGCACCGTTTGGGTATTCAGGCGTTTGAACCAGTCTTGATCGAAGGTAAAGCGATCCAGTTGCATCCATTGGTTTGTTCTGCATTCAATGCTGACTTCGATGGTGACCAGATGGCTGTTCATGTGCCGTTGTCAATTGAGGCTCAACTTGAAGCACGTACCCTGATGATGTCTACGAACAACATTCTTTCACCGGCTAACGGTGAGCCGATTATTGTTCCTTCCCAGGACGTTGTTCTGGGCCTGTATTTTATGACCCGTGAACGTATCAATGCACGTGGCGAAGGTACTGTTTTCAGTGATCCTGCCGAAGCCCGTCGTGCCTATGAATCTGGCATGATTGATTTGCAGGCACGCGTTAAAGTCAGAATGACTCAATATAAAGTTGATGAAAATGGCGAGAAACAGCCGTTTAGAAGTATTGTTGATACAACTGTTGGTAGGGCAATGCTGTCTGACATCCTGCCGAAAGGTTTGTCGTTTGATTTGATGAACCAGGCGATGGGCAAAAAACAGATTGGTAATATCCTGAATACCTGTTACCGCCAGCTGGATGTTAAAGATACTGTTATCTTTGCTGACCAGCTCATGTACATGGGCTTCCGCATGGCGACCAGGGCTGGTGTTTCTGTCGGTATCAACGACATGGTGGTGCCTGAGTCCAAAACGCAAATTCTGGCCGATGCTGAAAGCCAGGTTAAGGAAATTCAGGAGCAGTATGCCTCTGGTGTTGTTACTAACGGTGAGCGTTATAACAAGGTTGTTGATATCTGGTCGCGTACCAATGATCTGGTTGCCAAGGAAATGATGTCAAAACTTGGTAAAGAAGATGTGGTTAACCGTGATGGTGAAACAGAGCAGCAGGATTCATTCAACTCGATTTTCATGATGGCTGATTCCGGTGCCCGTGGTTCTGCGGCGCAGATACGTCAGCTTGCCGGTATGCGTGGTTTGATGGCTAAACCGGATGGTTCGATCATTGAAACGCCTATTACGGCAAACTTCCGTGAAGGTCTTGACGTACTTCAGTACTTCATTTCAACGCATGGCGCCCGTAAAGGTCTGGCTGATACGGCCCTGAAAACTGCAAACTCTGGTTACCTGACGCGTCGTCTTGTCGATGTTGCCCAGGACATGGTTGTTACCGAAGATGACTGCGGTACCGAAAATGGTATGCCAATGTCTCCTATCATTGAGGGTGGCGATGTAATCCTGCCTCTACGTGATCGCATTCTTGGTCGTGTTACGGCCAGGCATGTCTATAAGCCTGGTACCGACGATGTCATTATCGAAGGTGGCACGCTTATCGATGAAGCATGGGTAGATAGACTCGATGAAGAGGGTATCGATCATGTGGTTGTACGTTCTTCCGTGACTTGTGATTCAAGAGTCGGCATTTGTGCAAAATGTTATGGACGTGACCTGGCACGCGGTCACCTGGTGAACAAGGGTGAAGCTGTCGGTGTTATTGCCGCGCAATCCATTGGTGAGCCTGGTACCCAGCTGACAATGCGTACTTTCCATATTGGTGGCGCGGCTTCAAGTTCAGCTGCGGCCAGCAGCTATGAAACAAAGCGTGCAGGTACTGTACATTTTGAAAACATTAAGTCTATTGAAGATTCAAGTGGCAATACTGTGGCAGTATCCCGTTCAGGTGAATTGCTTATCGTTGACGAATTTGGCCGTGAATCAGAACGCTATAAAATACCTTACGGTGCTTCCCTGAAAGTAAGTCATGCTGAAAAAATTGATGGTGGTCATCTCCTGGCCAGTTGGGATCCGCATACTCACCCGGTTATCACCGAGGTGGCCGGTAAGCTGGAGTTCGTCGATTTTATCGATGGCGTAACTGTACAGAGTCAAACTGATGAGGTTACAGGTCTGTCTTCCCTTGTGATTATGGATCCGAAACAGCGTCCTTCTGCTGGTAAGGATCTGCGTCCGTTAATCAAGCTTCTTGATGAGAATGGTGAAGACCTGTGTCTTGCGGGTACTGATCTTCCTGCGGCATACGCTTTGCCTGCAGACGCTGTGATTAACGTTAAGGATGGAGATACTATTGGTGTTGGTGACGTTTTGGCGCGTATTCCTCAGGAATCATCCAAAACCCGTGATATCACTGGTGGTCTGCCGAGGGTTGCTGATCTGTTTGAAGCCCGGAAGCCAAAAGAGCCTGCTATCATGGCTGAGGCCGCTGGCACGGTCAGCTTCGGTAAAGAAACCAAGGGCAAGCAGCGACTGGTTATCACCGATTCCAATGGCGAAACAATAGAGTCTCTGATTCATAAATGGCGTCATCTCAACGTGTTCGAAGGTGAGCATGTAGAAAAAGGTGAGATTATCGCCGATGGTGAACCAATTCCCCAGGATATCCTTAGACTGAAAGGCATGATCGAATTGACCGAATTTATGGTTAAGGAAATCCAGGATGTTTACCGTCTGCAAGGTGTTAGGATTGATGACAAGCATATTGAAGTCATCGTTCGACAGATGCTGCGTAAGGTTGAAATACGTAACCCGGGTGATACTCCACTGCTTCGTGGCGAGCAGGTTGAACGTACCCGTGCTCTGGAAGAGAACGAGGTTGCAGTTGCTGAAGGTAAACAGCCAGCTATTTATGATCATGTTCTGCTTGGTATTACCAAAGCTTCATTGGCAACAGAATCGTTTATTTCTGCTGCATCGTTCCAGGAGACCACGCGTGTCCTGACAGAGGCCGCTGTGCGTGGTACCAACGACAGCCTTACCGGACTGAAAGAAAACGTCATTGTTGGTCGTTTGATTCCAGCTGGAACCGGTCTTTCCTTCCACAATGAGCGCAAGCTCAAGCGTGTTGAGGAGACTGAGGTTGAGGGTGCACCAGTTGAGATGGCTACCGAAGAAGTCGAAGAGGCTATCAAGCAGGCACTTAATACTGAGGTCGACCAGTAAAAAAGCTTGACACCATCCTGCAGGGTGCATAGAATGCGCGCTCTTTTTTGCAGGATGGTGTCACTTTCCTGTAACGGCTTTTAAATAGAAAAAGAGCCGAAAACAGAATAATTCAAGATTCTGATGCTCGAATCAGGGCAGAAGGGTCTTTTTGCTTTTGTAATAGCGTGAAAACGCCGAAAAATCGTCCCACGGAGTGACGGAATATATGGCTACGATAAATCAATTAGTACGTAAACCTCGTAAAAGGAAGGTTGAGAAAAGTAATGTTCCTGCTCTGGAGGCATGCCCCCAGAAACGTGGTGTTTGTACTCGTGTCTATACAACTACCCCTAAAAAACCAAACTCAGCATTGCGTAAAGTCGCGCGTGTTCGTTTGACCAATGGTTTCGAAGTAACCTCATATATTGGTGGTGAAGGCCACAACCTCCAGGAACACTCGGTTGTCTTGATCCGTGGTGGCCGTGTTAAGGATTTACCTGGTGTGCGCTATCACACGGTTCGTGGAACCCTTGATACATCCGGTGTTGAAGGTCGTAAACAGGCTCGTTCCAAATACGGTGCCAAGCGTCCTAAAAGCTAAGCATTAATTGAGATAAAAATATGGCAAGAAGAAGAGTTGCAGCGAAGCGCGAAGTTTTACCTGATCCTAAATACAAGAGTCAGTTACTCGCGAAATTTATCAACATGATAATGGTCGATGGTAAAAAGTCAGTGGCCGAAAAAATTATCTACGGTGCACTGGATGGTGTTGTAGACAAGAAAGGCGGTGATCCGTTGGAGACACTTGAAGTAGCCCTGGAAAATGTTCGTCCGGCTGTGGAAGTTAAGTCCCGTCGTGTTGGTGGTGCAACATACCAGGTACCGGTTGAAGTTCGCCCCGCGCGTCGTAACACATTGGCTATGCGCTGGTTGATTGAAGCTTCAAGAAAGCGCAGTGAAAAATCAATGGCGCAGCGTCTAGCAGGTGAATTGCTGGATGCGTCTGATGAAAAAGGTACAGCTGTTAAGAAGAAAGAGGATACGCATCGAATGGCTGAAGCCAACAAGGCTTTTGCACATTATCGCTGGTAAGAATTTTAACCTGCATTGATCGGAGGGTAGACCAGTGCCTCGCAGCACGCCAATTAACCGGTATCGTAATATCGGAATCATGGCACACATTGATGCAGGAAAGACAACGACTACAGAAAGGATTCTGTATTACACCGGGGTGTCTCACAAGATAGGTGAGGTTCATGACGGGGCGGCCACCATGGACTGGATGGAGCAGGAGCAGGAAAGAGGTATAACCATTACCTCGGCGGCAACAACCTGTTTCTGGCGTGGCATGGAAAAACAGTTCGAAGAGCATCGGTTTAATATTATCGATACTCCGGGGCACGTGGATTTCACCATTGAAGTTGAACGTTCCCTCAGGGTTTTAGATGGAGCATGCGCGGTTTTTTGTGCTGTTGGAGGTGTTGAGCCTCAGTCTGAAACGGTCTGGAGACAGGCGGACAAGTACCATGTGCCAAGGATTGCATTTGTAAACAAAATGGATCGCATGGGTGCTGACTTCCTGCGGGTCGTTGAGCAGGTAAGCGAAAGATTGGGGGCAACGCCTGTTCCCATGCAGTTAAACATCGGCGAAGAGGAAAACTTCAAAGGTGTGGTAGATCTCATCAAAATGAAAGCGATCTACTGGAAAGAGGAAAACATGGGTATAGAGTTTGTCGAGGAAAATATTCCGGATGAACTTGTATCAAAATGTGAAGAATTACGTGAGTCATTGGTTGAAGCTGCTGCAGAAGCTAATGATGAGCTGATGGATCAGTATCTTGAAAGCGGCGAACTGTCGGTTGAAGAGATTAAAACAGGGATACGGGCTAGAACGCTGGCAAATGAAATTACGCCAATGTTTTGTGGTTCGGCGTTTAAAAACAAGGGTGTGCAAGCGGTCTTGGATGCGGTTGTCGAATACATGCCAGCTCCAACAGATGTGCCGTCCATTAATGGTGTTCTTGATGATGCGGAACATACGCCGGTTGAACGTCATTCAGATGACAGCGAACCCTTTGCAGCATTGGCATTTAAAATTGCCACCGATCCTTTTGTTGGATCACTTGCTTTCTTCCGGGTCTACTCCGGAGTGTTGAAGTCTGGTGATCAGGTTTACAACCCGATAAAAGGAAAGAAAGAGCGTATCGGCAGAATATTGCAAATGCATGCCAATTCGCGTGAAGAAATTAAAGAGGTTTATGCCGGTGATATAGCCGCTGCAGTAGGCCTTAAAGATGTCACAACGGGTGAAACATTATGTGATCCAAACAATGTTGTGATACTGGAAAAAATGGATTTTCCAGAGCCGGTGATTTCTGTGGCTGTTGAGCCGAGAACCAAGGCTGACCAGGAAAAGATGGGCATTGCGTTGCAAAAGCTCGCTCAGGAAGACCCGTCTTTCAAGGTGCATACAGACGAAGAGTCTGGACAGACAATTATTTCTGGAATGGGCGAGCTTCATCTTGAAATTATCGTCGACAGGATGAAGCGTGAGTTTAACGTTGAAGCCAATGTTGGAGCTCCGCAGGTTGCGTACCGCGAAACAATTAAGAAGGCGGTAGACCAGGAAGGGAAATTTGTACGTCAATCAGGTGGTAAAGGCCAGTATGGTCATGTCTACCTGAAAATTGAGCCCCAGGAGTCTGGTGCGGGATACGAATTTGTTAACGAAATCGTAGGTGGTGTGGTCCCCAGGGAATACATACCTGCAGTTGACAAAGGGATCCAGGAATCAATGCAGAGTGGTGTTATCGCCGGTTACCCGGTAGTTGATGTCAAGGTGACGCTTTATGATGGTTCCTATCATGACGTGGATTCAAGTGAAACAGCATTCAAAATTGCTGGTTCAATGGGATTCAAGGAAGGGATAGCCAAGGCTGGTCCCGCCCTGCTGGAGCCAGTAATGAAGGTTGAGGTGGTCACTCCGGAAGAATATATGGGTGACGTGATCGGAGACCTGAATAGCCGAAGGGGCATGGTTCAGGGAATGGATGATACGCCTTCAGGAAAACAGATTAAGGCGGAAGTGCCGTTAGCGCAGATGTTTGGTTATGCAACAGATTTGCGTGGTGCAACACAGGGCAGGGCAACATACAGTATGGAATTTGCTCGTTACAGCGAGGTTCCAACAGCAATTGCTCAGAATCTGTCGAGTAGGTAAGAGTTTAGATTGAATTGACAAAGGGGTAGACCAGTGTCTAAGGAAAAATTCGAAAGAAATAAACCGCACGTAAACGTAGGTACGATAGGTCACGTTG
>CALAZS010000111.1 GCA_937926265.1 uncultured Gammaproteobacteria bacterium | reverse complement strand
TCAAATTTCGTGATTCACAGCGTAATTTCAAAACTGAGTTTGATAAGGCTATCAGCTCAAATGACACAAGTGAAGCAGAGCGACTTGCTCATACTTTAAAGGGTGTAGCAGGTAATATCGGGGCTAAGAAAGTTCAATCAGCCTCAATAAAACTGGAACAAGGTTGTAAAGATGCTAAGACTGATCTTTCAGTGCTATTGGATGAGGTTGTAGCAGCACTTGATTCAGTCATTCAAAGTTTAGACAGACTAGATTCAAAAAATGAAGAATCTGCTGCCTCTGTTGAAATTGATAAAACAAAAGTATCTGAAATGATGTTCCAGATAAAACCGTTACTTGAGGATGATGACACTGAAGCAGAAGATGTGATTGCAGAACTCATTGAGTTAATTGGCAATCATCCTGAAAAAGCGAAAATTGAACAACTGCTTGAATCTGTTGAAAGTTATGATTTTGATGAGGCTCTAGAGATATTTGAACAAATAAACTTTTCTTCTTAATGACGGCTTAATACAGTAGCAGCCGGTCATCCTTCTTTGAAATCTCAATTTCTATGACCGCTCTGGAGAAATGGGCGATATACATTGCTTAACGTCCGTTATGTAGAAAATCTATCAGTACGGTGACTGACGGCTTTTACATTGGCAGACATTATGACTAAATTTTTTTAATTCCAATCCAATTCATTGCATCATCAAAGTTATCAAATGTTGCAAATTCCCATGGACTTTCGAATTTGCGACTTTCTTCTTCATATTTTGTAGTTAACTTAATTATCTCAGGGTCTGTAGCAATAGTTGCCACCTTAACGTTTTTGTTTGTATAGCTTGAAGCAAGGTCAATAGCTGCATGCTCTGATAATATTTGAGATGCTTCCTCATCAGGTTTTATTTTCGCTTCTGATAAATCAAATATTTGGAAAAGGTGATTGGCGAATTCAGGATGACCATAGATTTCCTTGTTGATTTTGTATATGTCATATAGGGTAATCAAACCTCTGAATTGAGCTACGAACCCCATATTTTGAAATCGTAAATTTGTCACTGAAAATCACTCCATTTATAAGATTGTTTAGTTTACTTCTTGGATTCTATTTTGTCCGCTCATCATCGGCACCTGCCCGATGGGCAAAAAACCTAATCTGTCTGCTATTGGCTATAAGGCTACCTGTATCATCAAAATCTGAAATACGATAATTTTGGGAAAAACTGACATATTGAGAATTTATTTCTTATAAAGTAAGGGGCTACTCCTATTAAATTTTATCCTGGGGAGTACAAAATGGCATTTTTTGGCTTGAGGAAAATCAGGAAAAGCCAAACAATTGATACCCGACAGAAACATAGTCTGCTATTTTAGGAAAATATATTAAAATCAAACCAGGAAATAACAAATGGACAAACAGGATGAAATCGGCGTTATAACCGCCCTGCTGGAAAGATTCGAAAAATTCCGCCTGCCCCGCACTCAAAGATTACACGAACGGGTCATGCAGGGTGAAAAATTAACCGAGTCGGATATGGCTTTTCTGGAAGATGTTTTCGCCACCGCTGAAGACGTAAAACCATTAATCAACAAATACCCTCAATACCAGGACATGGCACTTAAAGCGGCATCTTTGTACACTGAAATCATGGATAAAGCTTTAGAAAATGAAAAAAAAGGATCCTAATATGATACGCCTGATTCACTGCATGAAACGCAAAGACGATGTGTCTGTTGAAGATTTCAGAAAATTCTGGGACAGCCCTGAGTTAATTGCCCTGATGGATGCGATGCTCGACAAAGTATTTGTTGCCGATATCAAAAGAAACCTGACACTCGATATAGAAGCCAATCATGTTCTCCAGGCTGAGCGTCAATCCAAGCAACCTTTCGACGGTATTGTTGAAATTCTATGGCAATCTGGTGCAGATATGGCAGCAATAGAACAGGACAGCCAGTTCAACGAGCTTTATGCCAGAATGGAGGAATTGCAAAGCAAGTACATTGATTTCAGCGAATCCAGGCGATTTATTACTGAATACAGCCCGTAAAAATAACCTGCAATCCATTTGCAATTTGCAAAAAACTGTAGTTTGAGTCTGAATTTGATTTGCATTTTGCAAATCAACCTTTCCCTTACCCTGACACCCAAGCTCGTAAAAATAATCAAAAAATCCCGTTAGTACAATAACTTAACAAAGCCTGCTGGGTAATTTAAGTTTTGGCACATCTTTTGTTAAAGGTATGTTTTTAACAACCTTTTCAAAACGACGTAGTACAAATGGATTTATTTAAAATTTCAAAAGAGATGATTACCGGTGTCGAGATAATTGATAAAGAACATCAAGAAATTGCGGGGAAAATAAACTTATTATTTTCACATCCCAAAGGCACACTTTCTAAGGCTTTTATCAAGGCTGCAATTAAAGATATTCACGATATGCTTGAAAAACATTTCCAAACTGAAGAACAGATTTTTCTTAAACTTGGAATACTGGAAAACTCAGTTGCAAGCCTGGAACACGACAGTATTTTGAAATCACTGGACAATTTTATTGGAGATGTTGAAAAAAATTACTGTGTGTCAGATGAATTTAAAGCTTTTGTGGTAGGTACACTCATTACCCATATGGCGATGGAAGCCAAAGACATAAAAAATGCCTCTATCTAATTGAATTCACATTTTGTTAACCAGCGAATACTGTTCAAAATTCCGATAGATTAGTGTGGTTGCCTATTGCGCTTCTAAGATACAGGCAGACCTATCTGAATGGTTGTACCCTGCATGCTGTTACTGGCATAACTTATACTGCCGTTTTGAACTTCGGTCATAATCCTAGATGAGTATGCGCCCAGGCCAGTACCATTTTTCTTACCGTCGGTAACATATTTATCCCAGAAGTTGTCTTTAATTCTTTCAGGTATTTCCGCCGCATTATGGATGGAAGTAATCACATGATTAGCTTCAGCCGAAATGGATATCCTGACTACATCGCCTTCACTGGAGGCTTCAATGGCATTGGCTATCAGGTTGGCAAATACCGGGTAACAGAGCATTTCTTCGCCAATCACTGTGGTATCGTCAACTTCAGTTATAAAATGCAGCTTAACGTTGTGGTCTTTGGCGAGTGCCTGCATATCGTTCACCACTTCGCTTAACACCACGAGTAACTTAAACGGTTTAGCTTCAAGCTGGTATGTACCATTTTCGATTTTATATAAATCAATGGAACTATTGATCATGCCGAACATGCGTTTACTTGATGATTCAATCTGCCTGATGACATCTTTCTGGTTCTCACCGATGAACTTGTCATTCATCAATATTGACGCGTTGGAGAGAATTGCTGAAAGAGGGTTTTTAAGATCATGCTTGACGATGTTTTCAATGTCTTCACGCATGCTGGCATTTTCTACTACAGCATCAAGTTGTTCCTGTAATTGTTTACGCGCTCTTGCAGTACCCAGATGGGTTTCAACCCTGGCTTTTAAAATATCCGGGTTAACCGGCTTGGTAATATAGTCGACCGCTCCTATTTTAAGCCCGCCGGTTATATCGACGGTTTCTGTTTTGGCCGATACAAAAATTACTGGAATTTCTTCAGTGTCTTTATCCGCTTTTATTCTTTTGCAAACTTCAAAGCCATCCATCTCCGGCATCATGATATCGAGCAGCACCAGGTCAGGTTTTGATTTTTCAATTATGGCTAATGCCTTGGCACCACTGGTGGCAACCTTGGTACGGTAACTTTTCTTTAAAATACCCGAGATAACATCAATATTGGTTGGTTCATCATCCACCACCAGTATGGTTTCAAAACCTCTTTCTGAAACTTCATCGTCTTCTGCTTCAACGTCCGCGAGAGTCTCTGAGATTTCTTCGATCAACTCTTCAGCCGGATTGTCATCTTCATGCCATTCAGATTCCCACAACTCATCAGCAGGCTGATCCAGGGATTCAATCGGATCCCAGTCCTTTTCAACATCGGGCACATCTTCCCATTTTTGATCAGGCTGCTTACCAGATGTAACAATATGCTGTTTTACAAACTGGCGAATAACCTGAGCACGAACAGGCAGCGGTGGTTGCACGTAACTTATATCAATAAACTTTTGAACATGGCGGGTAAGAATGGAGAAATTGAATGGTTTAATCAGGTAGCCATCGGCTCCGGCTTTGAGCGCCTGCTCTACATGTTCACGGTCAGTTTCAACCGTCAGCATAATAAAAGGTATGTCTTTGAGCCTTTTGGTTGCCCTGACTGTCTTAAGCAGCATCAAGCCACCCATTTTTGGCATATTCCAGTCAGAGATAATCAGTCTAGGTGTGTTTTCCCTGAGCCATTTTTTGGCAAAAATGCCGTTGGGCATGGTAACAAAATTATTCAGACCTACCATGGAAAGACCGGTTTTCACCAACACGCGCATTGACTCGAAATCGTCAACTATTAGGATTTTATCGCTACCGGGTAATGGGCTCATGAGGTAGTACCGGGTTATTCTATCTCTTCGACAATGACTTCAGCGTACTGCTCCTTGATTTCCAACACCTGAGGTAAGACAGTATGGAAAATTTTGACCAGTTCGGGATCAAAATGCGATCCGGCATTTTCATCAATAAGTTTGACGGCATCTTCAACCGCCCAGGCTTTCTTATAGGGCCGCTCAGTGGTTAAGGCATCAAACACATCGGCAATCGCGATAATACGGCCTGATAGCGGTATTTCTTCAGCTTTCAGGCCTTTTGGATATCCTGAGCCATCCCATTTCTCATGATGGGTGATAGCAATTTCCTTGGACATCTGCATTAAGACAGAATCATGTTCACCAATGATATCGGCACCATATTCCGGATGCTTACGCATAACATCCCATTCGTCGGCATCGAGTTTGCCTGGCTTTAAGAGGATCTTGTCCGGGATACCAATTTTTCCGATGTCATGCATTGGGGCAGCGTTGAATATCAGGTCAACCCAGTCGTCGTCATAATCGAGGGCTTCGGCTATCAAGCGTGAGTAATGGCTCATGCGGATAACATGCAAACCGGTTTCATTGTCTTTAAATTCTGCTGCCCTTCCCAGCCTGTGAATAATTTCCAGGCGTGTCTGGTTTAATTCCTCGGTACGTTGCTTTACTTTTATCTCGAGTGCCAAATTTTGATCATACAAAGCCAATTGTGTGTGAACACGTGCAAGAACAATTGCCGGGTTAATCGGCTTGGTAATATAATCAACTGCACCGAGTTGAAGACCTTTCTTTTCATCTTCTTCCTGGTTTTTGGCGGTAATGAAAATTACCGGAATTTTTGCTGTGGCAGGATTTGACTTAAGGTTTTCACAAACCTCGTAACCATCCATACCAGGCATCATAATATCCAGCAGAATCATAACCGGCTTGTCTGAACCATTGGCAATTTTTAAGGCTTTCTCACCGTTTAAAGCAGCTTTCACCTTAAATTCTGATCGTAATACACCACTAAGCACATCAATGTTTTCAGGCGTGTCATCAACAACAAGAACCGTCTTTTTATCTGCTGTATTCACTAAAAGCTCCTAGGCAAGTAAGCCGCTTATCATTTCAAGCAAGTTATTCGAGTCAATTGGTTTACCGACAAACCCTGCAGCCCCCAGGGTCTCACCACGTTGCTTATCTTCATCGGAAAAATTACCCGATACAAAAATCACTGGAATGCCGGCAGTAAGTTCATCGTCCTTGAGTTTCTGGCAAACCTCAAAGCCATCCATTCCTGGCATGATGACATCAAGTAAGATTAGATCCGGTGCCGGTGTTTTCTGGGCTATGGCCAGGGCCTTTTCACCATTGGTTGCTGCTTTAACTTTGTAATGTGCTTTTAATACACCACTGAGCAACTGAATGTTATCGGCTGCATCATCGACTACAAGAATTATTTTCTTATCCATTATTATTAACCATCTGACTCATACTCATTCAAAATTTCCAATGCTTCATCAAAATCGTATTCACTCACCGCACCCGCCAGCCTCTTTAACATCTGACGATCAACACTATCACCTGTCATTGCCTCAAGCTCATCAATTACTTCAGTAGCATCAGTATCATCATCTTCAACCAGTGAACGCAGTTGTTGCATCAGTTCCTTAGTGCGCTCTTCTGCTTCACCTTCCATGTAATGGACAGGTACGTCATAGTAAGTTTCCTCAATGCCGGCAATACCCTCCAGAACAGGTCTCAGCTCATCCATGACTACCACCAGTGGCTTCGTCAGGTGTTCGTGCTCCTGCGTTGAAGCCAGCTCCAAGGCGGCAGCAGCTTTTTGTACACCTATTGCACCAATGTTACCGGCGGTACCTTTTAGAGTATGGGCCAACCTGGTCGCTGTTGCCA
>CALAZS010000110.1 GCA_937926265.1 uncultured Gammaproteobacteria bacterium | reverse complement strand
AAATGGCAGCATTATTATCTAGGGCAGCATCATCCCTCTGATCGTGAAAAACAATTCGGTAATCTTATGGGTGGGAATAAGACGCCAAAAGAAGAAAATTGCGATGAAATCCGGGAATTACTGGAAAAACTCAAAAAGAAGCGGGATAAATTAGTCAATAAAATATCAACAGAAGATTCTTCAAGCAAAAGAAAAGCTTTAAAGCTTGATCTAAAAATCACAACTGAGGAACTAAAAAAAGGTACCAGGCTGCTAAGAAAAAAATGTGATTAATTGGTGCTTTATTGTTTTAGGCGATTTATTTTTCATCTTTTATTTAACCGCTTAATTAACCGCAGCACCTTCACCACCGGTCCAGATTGGCGTTGCCTTGCCTTCCAGCAATTTCGTGAACAATACCATCCTCTGCTGAACCGTTTGCGACTCAAGCAACTGCTGCTTGTCCTCAATGGTTAAATTCATAACCAGCACCAGGTTATTGACGAGTTCTTCTATATCCGGCCTATTAAGCGCTTCCCAGTCAACCTGCATCTGGTGGCGGGTAAAATAATCCGCCAATTTCTTTTTAAACAGATCAATTTCTTCATCAGGCACCCTAGCCACCTCGTAATCACAAGCATAATCACTCCAGTCAGCAACTACTGACCTGAAATTATTACCTGATGCAATTTCTTCGACGGCCCTGTATCGGCAGAAACCTGTAAGCATGACATTAATTCGTCCATCCTTTCTTTCTCGATATTGGCGGATGCGGCCTGCACAGCCAACACTGAAAATACCATTTGGTGAGGATTTATCAGGTTGAATCATGCCAATCATCTGATCCGTTCTCAGCGCATGGAGAAACAGTGAAATTTCATCCGGCCCATCAATTGTGATTGGTAACTCACCACCAGGCAGCAGAGCATTTTCGATGGGATATATCGGCAGCTCCCTGGGTAATTGGTCAAATGGCTGCGTAAGTGGATATTTGGGTTTCATCTTTATCCTGAGAAAATAAAAAGAGGTTTTAATTGCTTCAATCATGCAATTTAGCTTAATTTGGGTAAAACATTACCCAAAAATTACTGCTGTTTTTTTAATACGAGTTTATCCCTTGGACACAACACATTGCAGAAAAGGCGCACAAATGGATAACCATCATGAATAATTATGATGTCATCATTATCGGTGCCAGTGCCTCGGGCCTTATGTGTGCCATAGAAGCCGGCAAACGTGGACGCAGTGTGCTGGTTCTGGATCATGCTGAAAAGACCTGTAAAAAAATCCTGATCTCAGGTGGAGGACGCTGTAACTTTACCAATCAGGATGTCACTGCCGATAATTTTATTTCAAAAAACCCGCATTTCTGTAAATCTGCGCTAAGCCGATTTAGTCAGTGGGATTTTATTGCCATGATCGAGGCCTACCAAATCCCTTACCATGAGCGCGATCATGGGCAGCTTTTCTGTAACAACAGTGCCCGGGATATTCGTGACATGCTTGAAACAGAATGCCATCAGGCAAACGTTACTATCAAAGTGAATACAACTATAGAACAAGTCACCAGGCAGCATCCGGGGTTTGCACTTACAACCAGCAGTGGAAGTTTTAACTGCTCATCCTTGGTAATTGCCACGGGTGGCCTTTCAATTCCTAAAATGGGGGCTACGCCTTTTGGTTATAAAATTGCCGAACAGTTTGATCTCAAGGTCAATCAGCCTGTTGCCGGGCTAGTTCCATTCACATTGCATGAAAAAGACAAGGCTCACTTTTCTGCCCTTTCAGGTATTGCTGTTGACTGTATTGCAAGCACAGAGCACCAATCGTTTCGTGAAAACCTTCTATTCACTCATCGGGGTTTAAGTGGACCGGCCATGTTGCAGATATCGTCCTATTGGAAGCCGGGTGAAACGCTGCATGTAAACCTTTTACCCGGCATGGACCTGGATGAAGAATTAAACAATCTTAAAAACCAGGCATCAAAACAACAGGTAAAAACGGCTCTTGGGCAATATTTACCGAAACGCCTTATCACATCCATTATCGAGAACAACCTGCTTGATTTACCTGTGAATGCTCTGTCGAACCAACAGACGCAACGCCTCACGGATATGATTCATAACTGGCAAATAAAGCCCAATGGCACTGAAGGCTACCGCACCGCAGAGGTCACCGTTGGAGGCATTGATACAGATGAATTATCGTCTAAAACCCTGGAAAGCAAAGCCGTTGCGGGCCTGTATTTTATTGGAGAGGTTGTCGATGTAACCGGTTGGCTGGGAGGTTATAATTTCCAATGGGCCTGGTCATCAGGCTGGTGCGCCGGACAGTATGTTTAAGCACAAACGAGGACGAATGCGCTGTATGTTATGAGTAATTGCGATTGTAACGTAGAAATCACTGATAAATCCCAGAGTCATGTCCTGGTCAAGCTTTTGGCTATTAATGCCACAATGTTTTTGCTGGAATTGGCAGTTGGCTTGTATGCGCAGTCAACCGGCCTTATTGCAGATGCCATGGATATGCTTGCCGATGCAATCGTTTATGCCATTGGCTTGTATGCTGTCAGTCGTTCCCTGAAGCAGAAAGCCAATGCTGCATTAATTTCCGGCTGGTTCCAGCTAGGATTAGGCCTGCTGATTTTAATGGATGTATTAAGACGAATATATGTTGGCAGTGAACCGGTATCGGCATTGATGATGATTGTTGGGTCCATTGCCCTGATAGCCAATATTATCTGCCTGAAATTGATAGAAAAGCACAGGCATGGCGAGGTGCATATGCGAGCCAGCTGGATCTTTTCTAAAAATGACGTAATTGCCAACACTGGAGTTATTGTTGGTGGCGTTTTAGTCTGGGTACTTGAAAGCCGATGGCCTGACCTTGTTATTGGTTCATTGATAGCTATTGTGATAATAAATGGCGCTAAACAAATAATTCAGGATGCACGCAAAGAATTGGCTTCCGAGGAATCCTGCTTTGATACTGGAGACTGTAATACTGGAAATTGCGACTCAGATACATCCGTGAACGTTAAGACGATTTCAAAGATTAACTGATTATTGAACAATACTATATACATAGTATATTAATATATAAAAAAACTATATCTCAATGTGAGTTAACTAATGCATCTGTTTTTCAAAAATAAATTTTCAAAATTGGTAATTACGAGCTTATTTTTCCTCTTACTAACTTTTACGATGGGCTGTACCCAACAACCTGAAAATTTGATCGTTTATTCGGGCAAAGGATTAAAGTTTGCCGTAGATGAAATAATCGAAAACTTTGAAAATCGTGAAGGGATATCGGTATCAGTAGTATACGCAGGCAGTAAAACACTGCTTGATACAATTAAAAAAACTCATAAAGGTGACATTTATATCCCAGGGTCAGAAGCATACATTAAAGACGGTAAAGACTTGATTTCTCATAGTGAATTTGTTGCTTACCACGTTCCAACTTTTATTGTTTCTTCAAAAAAATCAAAAGAAATAAAAAACTTCGAAGATCTATTTAAACCCGGTGTGCGAATTGCTGTTGGCAATAAGAGAATGGCTGCTATTGGACGAATATCGGAAGAAATTTTAAACAATGCTGATTTGGAAATAAAATCAAATCAGAACATCGTTATAACTGCTTCTACAGTAAATGAATTAATCCAGCTTGTTGCAAAAAATGAAGTTGATGCCGCCTTAATTTGGAGAGACATGATGGAATGGGATATTGCTGAGGGGCTTACAGAAGTAACCATACCTGATTCATTAAATAAACCAAAAAAAGTTTTCGTAGCCTCACTTTCAACCTCGATAAATTCAGAATTGAGTGATAAGTTTCTACGATATGCCTCATCTGATGAGGGACGGTCTATTTTTAAGAAACATGGATTTGTTAAATAATTAACATATGAGCATAAAGCTAAAGTTTTTAATTTCCTTTCTTTTTATATCGCTTGTTACTCTCATTTTTAGCATTTTAGTAACTAATTATATACAGGTAAATTCGAACAAAACTTTTAAGCGAGTAGCTGAGAAGTCTCTTCCAGGCAGTGTTGCGCTTGCCCGCATGTCAACAGAGTTTTACCGTATAGAATTTTTGCTGGATATATATGAAAACGATCCGTCTGAAAAAGTTAGGATAAATATTGAAAAGGCTTTAGCTGCATTAGCAGAATATCAAGCAACACATATCTTATATCACCAAGACTTAAACAGGCACGATTCAATATCAAATATCACAGAAAATTATAATCGATTAGTGGCCGAATACTTACTGGCATTAAAAAAGAATAATAACGAAGCTCATATTAATAGCCTTAAAAACCAACTACAAAATATGGTTGAGGAATTTACGTTTGTAGTAACACCGCACATTGATAAAGATATTAAGCAAAGCTATAAAGAAGTGTCTTTACTGCAAGATGTCTATAAAAGTTCAAATAATATGCTTTGGGCTTTTTCTATAGGCATTACATTTTTATTAGTTTTTATCAGTTTCTATTTTAGCAATTTAGTCACCAAACCATTAGATGTTTTTATCAAATTGATTGAAAAATATGGCAATGGCAATGAAGTAAATTTTGAAACTACTAAAAAATTACCGAAAGAAATTCAGAATTTAAAAAATGTTCTTGAAAGTTCAATTAGTAAACGAATTGAAGCTGAAGAATTATTATCTCACCAGGCAAACCATGATGCGCTCACAGGTTTACCAAACCGCTATCTTTCAGTAGATAGATTGAATCAATTAATCCTTGAAGCCAATAGATATAATCATTTAGTTGCTGTCATGTTTATAGACTTGGACGATTTCAAGAAATTTAATGATACCCTTGGCCATGATGTAGGTGACAAAATTTTAAAATGTATTGGCAAACAACTAAAATCCAAAGTTCGTGCTGAAGACACTATAGGCAGACTAGGAGGGGATGAATTTATCGGAGTATTTGGAAATTTAGATTCAGTCATTGACGCACAGCCATTAGCCGAAACAATAATCTCCCAGTTTCACAAGCCTTTTGATATAGATGGAAAAGATTTTAATTTATCTGCAAGTATTGGTATTTCTTTTTACCCCGATGATGGAGAGAGCTCATCTGAACTTTTAAAAAAGGCAGATACAGCCATGTATCACTCAAAAGTATCAGGTAAAAATATTTATTCATTTCATTCGGAAGAAATGTATAAAACCGTTAAGAGACGACTGGAAATTGAAGAGAATCTGGTTTTAGCACTAGAAAAAAATGAATTAGAAGTTGTCTTCCAGCCAAAATATAAAGCCGACCCAATTGAAATAGTAGGATTTGAAGCATTAGCAAGATGGAACAATTCAGATCTTGGCAAGATATCCCCAGAAGAATTCATACCTATTGCGGAGCAAACTGGTTTAATCATTGAAATT
Source organism: uncultured Gammaproteobacteria bacterium (assembly GCA_937926265.1). Lineage (GTDB taxonomy): Bacteria > Pseudomonadota > Gammaproteobacteria > Chromatiales > Chromatiaceae > JABDQZ01. Next base: position 980 of record CALAZS010000110.1, on the reverse strand, counting down.
GGAAAATGCATCATTAAGCAGTCGCTAAACTTTATTACCCAAATTAACAAAACGTTCAATTCAAAATTTTCTTTAGCTGTTAATTTATCACCTGCCCAATTTCGTGAAAATAATTTACTGGAATTTATTGAGGAACAGTTAAATAATTATCAATTCGAAGCAAATTGTTTCGAAGTTGAAATTACTGAAAGCCTTTTACTTCAGGAAAATGATTTAATTATCCGTACTCTTGAACAATTAAACAGCAAGGATATAAGAATTGCCATGGATGACTTTGGCACGGGCTATTCTTCATTAAACTATCTAAGAAGATTTCCCTTTGACGTAATTAAAATTGATAAAAATTTTGTTCAGGATTTAGAAACCTCAAAATCCGACCAAGAGTTGGTTATTGCAACAATCCTGATGGCTCATGCTCTTGATTTAAAAGTGATTGCAGAAGGTGTCGAAACTGAAGCGCAGCTGAAGTTTTTGACTGAAAATGGATGTGATGTGATACAGGGTTATTATTATAGCCCTCCCTTATCTTACAATAATCTATTGGATTATCTTAAAGATAATATTTCAGACTCTGATATTAATTAAAGTTCCTCATTCCAAATAAGTATGACTCTGAATGAGCACTTTAACCTGCGATGATTTCCTGTAGCACTTTGCCTGCTTTAAAGAACGGCACATAGCTTTCTGGTTTATACACTTTCTCGCCCGTCTTCGGATTTCGAGCCATCTTCGCTGGTCTTTTGCGAGCAGTAAAAGCACCAAAGCCTCTTATCTCCACCCTTTCACGGTTTTGAAGCGCATTTGTAATGTCATCAAGCAAAATATTTACAGCAAACTCAACATCGCTTTCTGAGAGTTGAGGCTGTTGATCAGCAAGTCTTTGAATTAATTCAGATTTAACCATTACTCACTTATACAGCCAGTATTTGGCTGAGTAAAGCATTTTTATTGACATAATCACAACCAAACAAGGCTTTACC
>CALAZS010000109.1 GCA_937926265.1 uncultured Gammaproteobacteria bacterium | reverse complement strand
CCACATATCTGGGGATCACGTACATCTTTTCGTATCCGTACCGCCGTACCATAGCGTGAACAACGTGCATAAGCGGCTGAAGGGGAAAACATCACGGCGATTGTTGAGCGAAAGCCGTATTTTAGCCAAGCAATGTTGGGGTCGTCATCTGTGGGCTCGCGGTTATTTTGCCGCTTCCTCGGGTAATGTGACCGATGAGGTGATTGCTCAGCATATCGGGCAGCAGTCTCATCCGGAGCGAGACCGCGATGACGATTTTACCGTAGACGCCTAAAGTTGACTTCAGTCGACCATGTTTGAAGCCACCGCCTCAAGGCGGTGGCTTCTTCACCTATGCTCTTAATTTAATTTTGTACATAGAAATTGGATATAGTTGACTCGATACTGCCGTCGTGATGTAAGATTTTGGCGACAATTTCATGATTTGAATTAGATAGTTGGTTGGTATTGAACGGCAAAGCAGCAGAGGATTCGCCGCCGGCCAAATCGTAGGGTGCGGCTTTTTCGACTTTCATTTCGGCGCCGTCTATGAGGAAAGTGACCATGGCGATGTCGGCGGCTTCGGTGTCGAGAAAAATATAGGCATCGCCATTGATTTTCAGGCCATCGAGGGGGCTCGCGTTGGAGCGGTCGGCCCTGGTGCTTAAGGCGAGTTTGTAACTGCTGGAGGGATTGCTGATGGATTCCACCAGACCCAACGGTGGGCTGGGGGGCGTGGTATCCCCGGCCGTGTAAACCACAGGGGGGCAGGGCGCGCTTTCACCGGCTGCATTATAGGCCGAGACACTGAAATAGTATTGTACATTTTCGGATAAAGATAATTTATCCAAATTGTAAGCGGTTACATTCCCGACATCCTTGGCTTTCGAGACATTCGTGGCGCTGGTGCCGTAATAGATCTTGTAGCCATCGGGGTTGCCGGAACTTGAGCCCCAGGACAAGGTGGCCGCATGGCTATCAAATGCTGCCAGTAAGAAAAAAAATAAACAAATTACAATAAGTTCTGCTGCATTCCGAAGTTGTGTCATTATCCCTAACTTTCTAACGGTTGTATTTACCCCAAATTTTCAACGAGCTATTATGTGCAAATGTCATGCCTTTATATCGGTTTGGCGTTCAGGCCATCTGATCCACGACGATGATTGAATACATGCTTGAGTTGCTATTGTCGCCCAAGATGACCATTTCGGATGCGAAATCCCTGGTGTAATAGCTCATCTTGCCATCGCAAAAAGGTTATTGCCTGTATCGGTGAAATTTTTAAACCAAGACGTTGGGTGAAGTTATCTTAATCATGGGCGAGGTCGTTTACTGAGTCATATTACTCTGGTCGCTGTCAGTGGTGATTGATATCTCGCTTGAGAAACCGCTTTCATTGTCCATATTATCGATGGCTGTCAAAGCTATGTAATAAGTGGTCCCGTTTTCAAGGCCATCCAGTGTATAGCTGATTCCATTTCCAACATTGAGCGGTGGTCCATAAGCACGCGATGATTGCCCAAAGTAGATATTATAACTCTTCAGATCCGCTTCGGTGTTAGGCTGCCAAGAGATGTGTATGCTTGCGGCAAACGTAGGAGAAATTGAAATAAGGAGAAGCATCACGGATACCGCTAAGGAGCGCGTAGTTTTCATTTTTTCCTCGCTGTTCATATTTGATTCTTTCCGGTAGCAAGGATCATGCAAGTAGTGAGCCAACAGAAGAGAATATAGGATGTTTTGGCAGACTACTTTTAAAAACAGCCCGCAATAAATTATCGGAAATATATTCGATAACTTTAGCAAAAAGAAACAAATTCGCCAAATACTTTATTG
>CALAZS010000108.1 GCA_937926265.1 uncultured Gammaproteobacteria bacterium | reverse complement strand
ATATAATATTTTTCCAGTTGTTCATGTTCATCAGTCCGTCCTGTATTCGGAAAAGCTACTATCAAAGCAAGAGCCATCACTATCGTTGAAATAAAAAATGCCTTTCCTTTCATTTTTATCCTCCTCTCTTGGCTGTCGGCGGTTATTAATCTCAATCCACCAATGGCCTTGTCGCTGTAGAGGGAATAAAATTCTACCAAGTGAAAAAGTAGGAACTGGTCATTTTTAACACTTTGCCGTTAAATAATCCGAAATTCACGAACCAACAATCGCTTTGGAACCTCTGTCAAGCAACCGGCCATTAACGGGGCCTACATTCCTTAGGGGGGAATTCAAAAACAAAGATAAAGTGGTGGCATAATTCATCGAGCGCATATGGTAGAGTAATTCTTATTTGCTCACACAGGATTTAATGGCAAACTATGAAAACTGCATTCTGCCCTACATCAGAATGCTTTTGTTTCTTGCACCTATCTGCCCTTGAATGGTCTTTGCTTTGATACTACTTAAGGATGACACAAATTTATTCTAATAGCTTAAATAGCGAACAAAACAGGTTTTCTAATTGAAAAGTCTAATCGCAGAATGAAAGGTCGCTCCACTGTCGGATTCGGATACAAAAGACAAATCGATTGAGGAATTGAATTTCAGGTGTCTAATTGTGATTATATCTGCAACTATTTACCAATTTTATTATTTAAAAGAGTTGTCATTGTCAAGTAAAATATATAATAATTTCATATAGTTATAAAGCTATATGGTTTTATGGTTTTCTACAAATAAAGGAAATACTAAGATGCTGGATTTGATAGAAATTGAACTAAGGTAGGTTATTTATTCTGTATAGCTTTATAATTGGCGAGTTCAAATTTATAGATGCGGACCATTTAAAGAAAAATGCAGCTCATTTTATCTATTTAAAATTCGTAATATTTGAATGTAACTTGGGACATCGAAATGTTGTGATATATTGAGATAAAACGTAACAAATTCTAATTTTTCTATTAATATTAATATGTTATATACGTTTAACCTGCCATAGTTTTACAGTGTTGTCAAGTTTCTTTTACTAGTCATTGATCATCCTGGCTGCAAAACAGGCGGCGATGAACGTTGAGCTGAGCGTTTCAGTATCTTTTCCATGGCGTTGAAGTAGTCTCTTTTGACTTTCACATTGGACACATTACAATATCTTTCGGTGGTGGTTATCCAATTGTGGCCCAACAGATCCTGGATGCTTTCCACCTGAGCATCGGCATTGAGCAGCTGGGTGGCCATGGTGTGGCGCAGATGATGACAGCTGATCTTCAAGCCGGTTTTCTTAGCATAATATTCCATGCGCTTTTGAATGCCGCGCACCGAGATCGGCTGGCCCTTATAGTCTCCCTTTTCAACCAAAAAGACTTTTTTCACCCGCCGATGAGATCTGAGCTTAACATATCGGATAAGCCCCTCGGCAGCATCATCGCTGATGTACACCACTCGATCCTTGCCGCCCTTGCCGTCAACCACCATGATCCTTTTTTGCTTCAGATCAATGTCGCCTAAAGTCAAATTAGCCACTTCCTCCACCCGTAACCCACAGCGCAGCATCAATCTAAACATGGCCCAGTCGCGTTTGGTTTTAATGGCCGTAAAAAATAGATCGACTTGATCCTCGCGCAGAGCCCGTGGCAGCGGTTTTGGCACCCGCAGCCGGCAATTTGCGCTGACGGGGTTTGCCAGTTTTTATCTTCTCCTCATACTTCAGATAATTGTAAAACACCCGTATGATGGCCAGATACAAATTGATGGAAGCCGGCTGCAGGCGCTTTTGGTGAAGGTAATCAATATAATTTTCGATGTTTTCAACACCGGCGTGCTCAAGGGGCACATTGAGCCACAGCACAAATTGTTTGATCACACTCAGATAGTATTTAACCGTGTGCGCTGAGTAATTACGGCGTTTTA
>CALAZS010000107.1 GCA_937926265.1 uncultured Gammaproteobacteria bacterium | reverse complement strand
CCCGTAGCGCCTGGTAGGCTCTTACAAAAGGCGCACGGCTCCATTGAGCAACTAAGTCCTGGATTTGTTCTGTGATGCGTTGTATTCGCCGCGTGCACTCATTAGCCGCATCAATGTATTCCTGTAAAACAATTTGCTGTGCTCGGTGAGTAGGTTTGAGCTCGGCAAGCCAATTCATATGCCCCTTTGTCCAGTTTTTCTTTCCCGGATAATAATGCCCATGGCGCAATAAAAATACCAGCAGCTGCTGACGGGTTTTACGTTCGATTCGTCTAATGTCAACACGGCAGCGAAGCAGATCCCGTATGGCCTCGTCTTCTGCGGTTGGCACATAGATGCTGGTAAGCTCTCCGGCACGAAACGAACGCACCAGATTGAGCGCATCGCGCCGGTCGGTTTTAATTCGATCCCCACTTCGTTTTGGAACAAGAGAAGGCGCCACCACTGAACAGCTATGGCCCTTTGAGGTTAGATGGCGATAAATTGGATAACCACAGGGACCGGCCTCATAAACAAAGTGAAGATCTGTCCCGGGTGATTTGAGTTTGTGTACCAATTTGTCCAACGCCTGAAGGGTTCCATCAATTTTACCGTAGGATCGAACTTTACCGTTGACACGGGCGTCAGTGATAGCAACATCAATGCTTTTTTTGTGGACATCCAAGCCAACATACAATATTTTCTTTTTCATGGTCTGCCTCCTTGGTTTTGGCTCTGAGCCGTTTTGACCTCTATGGGTCGCACAGCTTAACCCACGCTGCAAGGGGCAGACCTTTCAACTTTCAAACATTATGTCTATCCTGCTAAAAAATCAGGGTAGCCGATTTTTTTCAAATTTGCACAGCTTTCATGAAATCTGGCGAACTGAAGATTGCCCAATCTAATACACAACATTTCGTAATTTCTCTAAAAATTCGACTAAGGCACGCTATGTGCCGAGTTTGATTATGTTGCCAGAATTTAATTCCTTTTCATTTAATTCCCCCATTCAAATAAATATTTTCATATAATTCATCTGATTCCTTCCGTTTTTCATTCCAACCTTCATGATTACAGATCGGTGGCAGCCATGGAACAGATTGTCTGCTGCTGCTGCGGGGATGTGTTTGAACGCAGTGTGCGGCACAAAAATCAATGTTACTGCCCGAAGCCCGAATGCCACAGAGCCCGCAAGGCGGCCTGGAAGCGCTACAAGATGAGAAGTGACCCGGATTATAAATTTAACCAGGCGCTGAGCAACAAAAAATGGGCCAAAGCCCATCCGGGCTACTGGCAAGACTACCGCAGGCGGCATCCGGACAAAGCCCAGCGCAACCGCATGCTGCAAACCATCCGCAACCGTCGCCGGCGGACCAAGGCCCAAAATCGATCAAATGAAGAGCTGATTGCAAAGGTGGACGCGTCAATTGTCAATAATTTCAGAGTAGTTGGCCAATATTGGCTGGTGCCCGTGATTGCAAAGGTGGACGCGTTAAAAGTCAATATCTTTGACATTCCGATGCGTTAGCGATGATTGCAAAGATCGACTCGTTAGGTGCCGGGTTCAATGTATGGTATCGGGAGGTTAAAACTAAAAAAGGAGTGTGCTGATGATCACCAAAAAGGTTCTGGATGCCGATCGTATCCGACGCATCAAGGGGGGCTTCAGTTTTATCCCGCACCGGTTTTTAACCGATGGGTTTTTAAAGCGTTTAAACCCGCGGGAACTGCTGCTGTATATCTTCCTGGTTTTGGCTGCCGACCGTTATGGACTCTCCTATTACAGCTATGATCACATCTGCGCGCTTTTGCACATGACCACTGAGCAGTATATCCAAGCCCGCGATGGGTTGATCAAAAAAGATCTGATCGCCTTTGACGGCACGCTTTTCCAGGTGCTGGAGCTGCCGGCAGTGCCCATAAAACCAAAAAGAGGTTCAGATGAACGACCTGCGCAGTCAGCAATCCATTGAGTGGCTGGATTGGTACAGCCGCCACTACGGGCCGGTCCAAAAGGATCCTTCGGTGGTGCCCCGGCTGACCCGGGCAATCGCCGCTTACCTGGAGTGGATGACATCGGTGAACTACACCGCTGCCAGCCGACAGCTGCACCAGCGGCAGCTTATGCTGTTTTTGAGTTATGTAAAAAGTAGCCGTTTTGACTGGCAGCAGCTTTTTACCGAAAACACCCGTTCGCATTTTAAGAAACTCAGCGGGCTTGACACCACCGCGGCGTTAAACGGGCTGGGCCGGTATCTGGCTGAACAGGGCCAAATCAACACGCCGCTTGCCAGGCATCCCCCGCCCCGAAAGCTGGCTGGCATCTTCGAGGACTATGTGCACTTCTGCCGGCAAAGCCGCCATACACCCGCCCGCCAGGCAAACAGTATCGGCAGGGTGCTGTCGGCCCTGTGCGGTTATCTGGAAAAAAATGAGATCGCCGTAAACC